>VBAY01000047.1 GCA_005883085.1 Candidatus Bathyarchaeota archaeon | reverse complement strand
ATCACAGTTACAGCGGGTGCGACTGGCTACTCGGGCACGGTGAACCTGTCGGTTTCCGCGTCTACGCCTGCGGGTCTAACCTGCACTCTACCTCCTAGCGTAACATTCGGAACATCGCCCCAGACTGCGACACTATCCTGCAGCGCGACGGTTGCGGGTGACTACACTGTCACGGTTACAGGCACCAATGCTGCGTTGTCTCACACTACTGCCGCGATCCTGTTCCATGTTGTAGACTTCAGCATTGCAGCCGGAGTGGTTAGTCCAACCCAGATTTTCGCGGGCAGCTCTGGAACGTCCACAATAACCGTCACAGCGCTGAACGGATTGACCGGAACTGTCAATCTCGCAGTATCAGTTTCCACACCTGCAGGACTAACATGCACTCTTCCAGCAAGTGTTACCTTCGGAACTTCACCTCAGACTGCCACATTGAGCTGCTCTGCAGCGGCAGCAGGCGACTACACCGTGACTGTTACAGGAACAGACGCGACCCTTAGTCATACGACAGCAACGATTCTCTTCCATGTTGTAGACTTCAGCATCTCCGCCGGAGCTGTATCACCTACCCAGATACTGGCCGGATCTTCTGGCACTTCGACAATAACTGTTACAGCGTTGAACGGCTTGACCGGCACGGTCAACCTTGCGGTGTCTGTCTCTACTCCGGCCGGCTTGACATGCACCTTGCCTGCCAGCGTTACATTCGGGACATCGCCACAGACTGCCACATTGTCATGCAGTGCAGCCGCAGCAGCTGACTACACCGTAACCGTAACTGGAACTGACGGAACTCTAAGCCACACTACCGCGACAATCCTCTTCCACGTAGTCGACTTCAATATCGCTGCGGGCGCCGTGTCCCCAGCCCAGATACTAGCTGGAGCATCTGGAACATCCACGATCACGGTCACAGCCGTCAATGGATTGACCGGAACTGTAAGCCTCGCGGCTTCTGCCTCCACTCCTGCAGGTCTAACGTGCACCGTACCCAACGTGACCTTCGGCACTTCGCCTCAGACTGCTACACTATCCTGTAGCGCGGCGACCGCGGGCGACTACACGGTAACTGTCACCGGTACAGATGGAGCTCGCACTAAGACGACCGCAGCAATTCTCTTCCATGTAGTTGACTTCACGATCGCAGCCGGGGCAGTATCACCAACTCAGATACTAGCGGGCTCTTCAGGCACGTCAACTATTACTGTAACAGCGTTGAATGGTCTGACCGGAACGGTCAATCTCGCGGTATCAGCATCCACCCCTGCTGGCTTGACATGCACTCTACCTGCCAGCGTAACATTCGGAACATCCCCACAGACAGCGACATTATCCTGCAGCGCCGCAGCAGCGGCCGATTATACCGTAACCGTTACGGGAACAGACGCGACCCTCAGTCATACGACAGCAACGATCCTCTTCCATGTTGTAGACTTCAGCATCGCTGCTGGAGCAGTATCTCCGGCCCAGATTCTCGCAGGATCCTCAGGCACGTCAACTATTACTGTAACTGCGTTGAACGGCTTGACTGGTACGGTCAACCTAGCAGTATCTGCATCCACACCCGCAGGCCTAACCTGCACCCTTCCAGCGAGTGTGACATTCGGTACATCGCCTCAGACCGCGACTCTCAGCTGCAGCGCCGCTAACGCGGCCGACTATACCGTAACGGTAACTGGAACTGATGGAACCCTAAGCCACACCACCGCGACGATCCTCTTCCATGTTGTCGACTTTACGATTGCAGCAGGCGCGGTATCACCAACACAGATACTTGCTGGTGCTTCTGGAACCTCCACTATCACAGTCACAGCAGTCAATGGACTGACAGGAGCAGTTGGATTGTCGGTGTCAGCTTCCACTCCAGCTGGCTTGACATGCACTCTGCCTGCCAGTGTTACTTTCGGAACTTCGCCTCAGACTGCGACATTGAGTTGCTCTGCAACTGCTGCAGGCGACTATACAGTAACTGTAACAGGCACTGATGGCGCTCGCACCCACACTACCGCGGCGATTCTCTTCCACGTAGTAGACTTCACCATCGCTGCCGGTGCAGTGAGTCCTGCCACGATACTAGCTGGTTCATCCGGGACCTCAACTGTGACTGTTACAGCTCTCAACGGTCTAACTGGCACCGTCAACCTAGCAGTATCCGCTTCGACCCCAGCGGGACTAACCTGCACTCTCCCTGCCAGCGTAACATTCGGAACATCCCCACAAACAGCGACACTATCATGCAGCGCCTCGACAGCAGCTGACTACACTGTCACTGTCACGGGTACCGACGGAACCCTCAGTCACACCACTGCAACCATCCTCTTCCACGTGGTAGACTTCTCGATCGCCGCAGGAGCAGTTTCGCCTGCGCAGATTTTCGCGGGCAGCTCCGGAACGTCCACGATCACCGTAACAGCGCTGAACGGCCTGACTGGTACTGTGAATCTTGCGGTCTCGGCCTCGACACCCGCAGGTCTTACGTGCACCTTACCTGCTAGCGTTACTTTCGGAACTTCGCCTCAGACTGCGACATTGAGTTGCTCTGCAACTGCTGCAGGCGACTATACTGTCACAGTAACTGGAACCGATGGAACTCTCACTCATACGACTGCGACGATTCTCTTCCACGTTGTTGATTTCACCATCGCTGCGGGAGCAGTGTCCCCGGCTCAGATACTAGCGGCTGCTTCAGGAACCTCAACGATTACAGTAACTGCTGTCAACGGCTTAACCGGTACAGTTAACCTTGCAGTTTCCGCCTCCACTCCAGCCGGTTTGACATGCACTCTTCCAGCAAGTGTGACGTTTGGCACGTCTCCACAGACAGCCACACTATCTTGTAGCGCCGCGACAGCGGGTGACTACACCGTTACCGTAACTGGAACTGATGGAACCCTAAGCCACACCACCGCGACGATTCTCTTCCATGTTGTCGACTTTACGATTGCAGCCGGAGCGGTATCACCGACACAGATACTTGCTGGTGCTTCTGGAACCTCCACTATCACAGTCACAGCAGTCAATGGACTGACTGGCGCTGTCAACCTCGCAGTTTCCGTCTCCACTCCAGCCGGATTGACCTGCACCCTCCCCGCGAGTGTCACATTCGGTACATCGCCCCAGACCGCGACACTGTCATGCAGTGCCGCAACCGCCGGTGATTACACAGTAACAGTCACTGGGAGTGTCGGAACTCGCTCTCACACTACTGCCAATATACTATTCCATGTTGTTGACTTTTCGATTGCTGCCGGAGCAGTTAGCCCAGCCCAGATATTCGCCGGCAGCTCCGGGACCTCGACAATCACTGTAACCGCGCTGAACGGTCTAACCGGGACAGTAAACCTAGCAGTATCTGCTTCCACTCCAGCTGGCTTGACATGCACCCTCCCAGGCAGTGTCACATTCGGAACTTCTCCGCAGACTGCAACCCTCTCATGCACAGCTGCAGCAGCAGGAGACTACACGGTTACGGTAACCGGAACTGATGGAACCCTAAGCCACACCACCGCGACGATTCTCTTCCATGTTGTCGACTTTACGATTGCAGCAGGCGCGGTATCTCCTGCGCAGATATTTGCAGGAGCCTCCGGAACCTCGATAATCACTGTAACAGCTCTCAACGGCCTGACAGGAACTGTCAATCTTGCGGTATCAGTATCCACACCCGCAGGACTAACCTGCACTCTACCCGCTAGTGTCACCTTCGGAACCTCACCGCAGACCGCTACACTGTCGTGTAGTGCTGCAAACGCAGGCGACTATACTGTCACAGTAACTGGAACCGATGGAACCCTAACACACACTACAACAACAATTCTATTCCACGTAGTTGCCTTCACCCTTACTGCCAACCCCTCAACAGTCAGCTTCACTCCGCCAGGCACCTCCACTTCCACTATAACCGCGAACGCTCAGAACGGCTTCACTGGAAGCATCGCCCTAACAATCACCTCGACTCCACCCTCTGGTTGCACGAATACAATATCCCCGTCAACCGTCACTCTTCCAACACCCAACACCGCAACACTAACAGCCGGAAGCTGCTCAGTCACCTTCACGGTCACAGTAAGCGGCACGAGCGGCAGTCTGACCCGCACAGTCACCGTCACGTTCACGCCGCAAGCCGACTTTAGCATAGCTGCAGGCGCTGTCAGCCCTGCCCAGATCCTTGCTGGATCTTCTGGAACCTCCACGATCACCTTAACCGCACTGAACGGATTCACCGGCACCGTGAACCTCGCAGTGTCCGCGTCGACACCTGCCGGTCTAACATGCTCCCTAGCACCGACGAGTGTCACTTTCGGAACTTCCCCGCAAACCTCGACACTATCGTGCAGTGCATCAGCAGCAGGTGACTATACCGTCACTGCTACGGGTACAAGCGGCACTCTAACCCACACTACAGGCACAATCCTATTCCATGTAGTAGACTATACCATCGCCGCTGGAGCAGTTGCTCCTTCCCAGATTCTAGCCGGAGCATCAGGAACCTCGACAATTACCGTAACAGCGGTGAACGGGTTCACAGGCACCGTGAACCTAGCAGTATCCGCTTCGACCCCAGCGGGACTAACCTGCACTCTCCCTGCCAGCGTAACATTCGGCACTTCCCCACAGACCGCGACACTATCATGCACCGCCGTTGCAGTATCAGCATCCACTCCGGCCGGTTTGACATGCACCCTCCCGGCGAGTGTGACATTCGGCTCATCGCCTCAGACTGCTACGCTTAGTTGCTCCGCAACAACAGCAGGCCAATACACCGTTACAGTAACTGGTACCGATGGAACCTTGAGTCACACCACCGCCTCGATTCTCTTCCACGTCGTTGACTTCACAATTGCCGCAGGCGCAGTATCGCCAACCCAGATACTAGCCGGTTCCTCCGGAACCTCTACGATAACAGTGACCGCTGTGAACGGTCTTACAGGCACTGTCAACCTTGCGGTATCCGCCTCTACACCCGCAGGTCTAACATGCACGTTACCAGCTAGTGTCACCTTCGGAACATCTCCACAGACCGCAACATTGTCATGCAGCGCAACTGCTGCGGGTGACTACACTGTCACAGTAACTGGTACTGATGGAACTCTCACTCACACGACAGCGACAATTCTCTTCCACGTCGTTGACTTCACCATTGCTGCCGGAGCTGTTAGTCCCGCCCAGATCCTCGCCGGGGCCTCCGGAACCTCGACTATCACTGTGACTGCGGTCAATGGTTTGACCGGCACAGTTAGTCTCGCAGTTTCCGCCTCCACCCCCGCAGGTCTAACCTGCACTCTACCCGCCAGCGTCACTTTCGGAACCTCGCCGCAGACAGCAACATTGTCTTGCTCTGCTGCTAATGCAGCTGATTATACCGTAACAGTCACAGGAACAGATGGAACATTATCGCACACGACCGCATCGATTCTGTTCCACGTGACCGCCTTCACCATTACCGCGAGCCCAACCACCATTACCTACACTCCACCCAACACAGGGACCTCCACGATAACTGCTAATGCTCAGAACGGATTCACTGGAAGCATCTCGCTAGCCGTCACATCGGTCGTTCCAGCTGGATGCACAGCCACGATCTCGCCAGCCTCCGTCACCCTTCCAACACCTAACACTGCGACTCTGACAGCGGGCTGCACTAGTGCCATCAGCTTCAGCGTTACAATCACTGGCACAAGCGGAACTCTGACCCGAACCGTAACTGTACCGGTCAGTCCAGGAGCCGACTTCACCATCGCTGCAAGTGCTGTCACCCCAACCCAGATTCTCGCAGGCTCGTCAGGAACCTCCACGATCACCCTCACTGCATTGAACGGATTCACCGGCACCGTGAACCTCGCAGTGTCCGCGTCGACACCTGCCGGTCTAATATGCTCCCTAGCACCGACGAGTGTCACTTTCGGAACTTCTCCACAGACCGCGACACTATCATGCAGCGCTACTGCTGGCGATTACACTGTTACCGTAACAGGAACAAGCGGCGCTCTAAGCCACACTACATCTGCCATACTCTTCCATGTCGTCGACTTCACAATTGCCGCAGGCGCAGTCCTGCCAGCCCAGATATTCGCTGGAGCATCCGGCACATCGACCATAACCGTCACCGCCCTCAACGGGCTGACTGGAACTGTTAACCTCGCAGTATCTGCGTCCACACCTGCTGGACTAACCTGCACTCTCCCGGCAAGCGTCACTTTCGGAACCTCGCCGCAAACCGCAACATTGTCGTGCAGTGCGGCCTCCGCAGGTGATTACACAGTAACTGTTACAGGAACAGACGGTACGTTGAGTCACACAACTGGAACAATACTGTTCCATGTTGTCGACTTTACGATTGCAGCGGGCGCAGTATCTCCAACACAGATACTCGCAGGCGGCTCCGGAGCCTCAACGATCACAGTCACAGCAGTCAACGGTCTAACGGGAACTGTCAATCTCGCAGTATCAGCATCCACTCCGGCCGGTTTGACATGCACCCTCCCGGCTAGCGTCACATTTGGAACATCTCCACAGACAGCAACACTGTCCTGCACCGCAGCGTCAGCGGGCGATTACACCGTAACAGTGACTGGAACTGATGGAACACTTACTCATACAACAGGAACAATTCTCTTCCATGTTGTAGACTTCACGATCGCAGCGGGAGCGGTTTCACCAACACAGATCCTAGTGGGATCTTCTGGAACCTCAACTGTCACAGTAACCGCGGTCAATGGTTTGACTGGTACTGTGAACCTAGCAGTGTCCGCATCTACACCCGCGGGTCTGACATGCACGTTACCAGCTAGTGTCACCTTCGGAACTTCTCCGCAGACTGCGACACTCTCGTGCACGGCATCAGCGGCAGGAGACTACACAGTCACCGTAGCCGGAACTGACGGAACGCTCAGTCATACAACGGCAACAATCCTCTTCCATGTAACCGACTTCAACCTAACCTCGAGTCCAGCCAGTATAACCTACACTGCGCCCAACACAAGCACTTCCACAATAACCGCGAACGCTCTCAACGGCTTCACCGGCAGCATCTCGTTGGCCGTTACATCGGTTGTTCCAGCTGGATGCACAGCCACGATCTCGCCAGCCTCCGTCACCCTTCCAACGCCTAACACTGCAACCCTAACTGCGGGATGTACGAGTGCCATCAGCTTCAGCGTCACAATCACTGGCACAAGCGGAACTCTGACCCGAACCGTCACTATCTCGGTATCACCCGGAGGACAGACCTTCACTATCGCCGCCAGTGCTGTTACTCCCTCCCAGATCCTGGCAGGTGCGTCTGGAACATCGACAATAACGCTGACCGCCCAAGGAGGCTTTACAGGAACGGTCAATCTGTCAGTGTCTGCCTCAACACCTGCAGGTCTACTATGCGGTTTGACACCCACCAGTGTGACCTTCGGAACATCTCCGCAGACCTCGACACTCTCATGCTCCGCTGCAACTGCTGGTGACTACACCGTCACCGTAACAGGAACAAGCGGCAGCATAACCCAGACTACTTTCGCAATCCTATTCCATGTGGTTGACTTTGCAATCGCAGCAGGAGCCGTATCCCCAACACAGATACTCGCAGGCGGGTCCGGCGCCTCAACCATCACCGTAACGGCGGTCAACGGTCTAACCGGCACTGTCAATCTTGCAGTGTCCGCTTCTACACCTGCGGGTCTAACCTGCACTCTACCCGCCAGCGTAACATTCGGCACTTCGCCACAGACCGCGACACTATCATGCAGCGCCACAACGGCAGGCCAATACTTGCAGTATCAGCATCCACTCCGGCCGGTTTGACATGCACCCTCCCGGCGAGTGTGACATTCGGCTCATCGCCTCAGACTGCTACGCTTAGTTGCTCCGCAACAACAGCAGGCCAATACACCGTTACAGTAACTGGTACCGATGGAACCTTGAGTCACACCACCGCCTCGATTCTCTTCCACGTCGTTGACTTCACAATCGCCTCAGGCGCAGTATCGCCAACCCAGATACTGGTCGGAGCGTCTGGCACCTCAACGATCACCGTAACGGCGATTAATGGCCTGACCGGAACCGTCAATCTCGCGGTATCCGCATCTACCCCTGCAGGATTAACATGCACGTTGCCAGCTAGCGTAACCTTCGGCACATCCCCACAAACAGCAACCTTGAGCTGCTCCGCAGCAACAGCAGGTGACTACACTGTCATCGTAACCGGAACTGACGGAACATTATCTCATATGACGGCAACAATTCTCTTCCATGTAACCGATTTCACTCTAACCTCAAGTCCCTCCAGCATCAGCTACACTGCACCTAACACGGGCACCTCTACGATATCCGCGAACGCCCTCAACGGATTCACTGGAAGCATCTCGCTAGCCGTCACATCGGTCGTTCCAGCTGGATGCACAGCCACCATATCCCCCGCCTCTGTCACTCTCCCAACACCTAACGCCGCAACCCTAACTGCGGGATGTACGGGTGCCGTCAGCTTCAGCGTCACAATCACTGGCACAAGCGGAACTCTGACCCGAACGGTCATCGTCGCAGTGTCACCCGGAGGACAGGACTTCAGCATCTCAGCTAGCGCAGTCACTCCCTCCCAGATACTTGCAGGCGCCTCTGGCACCTCAACAATAACGGTAACTTCTATCGGAAGCTTCACAGGAACAGTCAACCTCTCCGTGTCCGCCTCAACACCAACAGGTCTACTATGCGGTTTGACACCCACCAGTGTGACCTTCGGAACATCTCCGCAGACCTCGACACTCTCATGCTCCGCTGCAACTGCTGGTGACTACACCGTCACCGTAACAGGAACAAGCGGCGGTCTAACCCACACCACTTCCGCAATCCTATTCCATGTGGTCGACTTCACGATTAGCGCGTCCGCGCCAGCCGCGGCTCCAGCCGATGGGACCACAACCGCGTCCTCCACGGTCACCGTCACCGGTCTCAATGGGTTTGCAGGAGCTGTAACACTCTCTGCCACAGCTCTAGCACCGCTTGTCTGCTCAGTAACACCTTCCAGCGTAACACTGCCACCGTCCCCGCAGACCTCGACCGTATCATGCAAGTCGACGTCAGCCGGCACGTTCAGTGTTGCAATCACGGCCACCAGTGGAAGCCTCAGCCACTCCGCGACGGCGACGTTCAACTTCAACGACTTCACAATTTCACCCTCCGCGGCGGTAACAGTCAACTGTACTCCAGGTGTAACATGCACGACACCGATATCCGCAAGTAGTGTCAACGGATTTGCAGGCAGTGTCTCGCTTACGACAAGCCCGTCAGCCGGCCTAACCGCCACTCTCGGCAAGAGCGTCCTCGTCCTCTCAAGCGGGTTCGACAGCACAACCCTATCCCTCAGTGCAGCGGCGAACGGCGACTACACCGTCACCGTAACAGGGACTAGCGGCTTGCTCTCCCACACAACCGCAGTAATTACACTGCATGTCACGACACCCGACTTCACCATAACAGCCAGCCCAGCCTCATTCACCATATCCGTCGGCGGAACCGGAACCTCAACGATCACCATCACCCCCATCAACGGATTCAGCGGCACAGTCAGCCTAACGGCCACCGTCAATCCATCCACGGGACTCACAGCCTCCCTCAGCCCAACAAGTATAATGATGTCTGGCTCAAGCACCCTCACCGTAATGGGTTCACTAAACGGCACCTACATCGTGACCGTGACAGGCACGAGCGGGACAATAACGCACTCCACCAACGTCAATGTGACGGTAAGCGGTGCACAGGTGTCAGCACCAGCGTTTGGCCAGAGCAACTGGAAGCAGCGCCTGCAACTTTCCAAGAATAACTTCCAGCAGCAATGGAGATTCGGCCTGCAAAACACCGATCCCAGCACAACCGTCTATGCCCAAGTACAGATCAACGTGGTCGACGGAGCCGGCTTTGTACCCTTCACCCTGACATCATCAGTGATCACTCTCGCGCCAAATCAATTGCTGACCAACCTGATCCTGACGAAGACGTTCACCAACGCGGACATTGGCAGGTCGTTCAGTTTCCAGATGGTGATACTCTGGGGCACCAGCCCGACATCGCTAACACAACAGAGCACAGCGGCCATCGGCTTCGTCCGAACTAGCGGAAGCTTCACCATACTCGCGTAGAACGGCAAAGCCAAAACCCCCCTCCAACTCCCTTCTTTGTTTTATTAGAATCATGTCATACTCCACGCACCATCTCCGTATCATTGATCTTTTCCATTCTGCCACAGTGAAGCAATCCGAGATTTGCTAGGGGACTAGCGAAGGCTTGACGAAGCGATCGCTTCGGGGACTTTGCCTAGTCCTATTGTCTGTGGCCGGACTAGTCTTTCTCCCGCTGGTGTTCCACCCTGTCACTGCCACTACCCTTTGGGGAAGCCCTACGGCGATCGAGAACAACGCGGGAATCAATATTTTGAACGCAGGTCTCCAAGCCAGCAACGGGACCATGTGGCTGGCTTGGCAAACGAACAGGTACAGAGGAGACTCCCAGTACGATATCTCCTACAAGACGTACACAAACGGGGTCTGGTCGACAGTATCGCGGCTAACAACTGGTGGGATAAACGCGGGTGCAGCGCTAGCGCAGTTATCGAACGGAACTATCCTGCTTTTCTGGGCGTACAAGCCTGCAGCCAGCTATCTCATCTACTACAAGATGTACAACAGTCCTGGAGGATGGTCAAATCCTCTACAAGCGTCGAGCACATCTCTCAACGATACGAATCCCTCCGCTGCTGTTGGTAGGGATGGGACTCTCTGGCTCGTCTGGACAAGGAATAACTCGACCTGCAGCGGCTCTTGTACTGATCCTGCTAAACAGCTCTACTACAAGACCTTGAAAGCAGGAGTCTGGTCCACAGAAACGAAGCTGACCTCGGACACGAACCAGAACTGGGGCTCCGGCATAACGGTTGGCAAAGACAACATTGTAAGAGTAGTCTGGTCGAAAGGATTAGGATCTCTCGAGAATTACCAGGTATACTACAGGACATACAACGGAGCGGGCTGGAGTGCGGAGACCAAGGTTGTCGCCTCGACTGATTCCGACGAGCATGCCGCGATTATGCAGGATCGGAACGGGACAATGTGGCTCTTCTGGTCGAGGAAGCACTACTACAGTGGCCTCTCCTTCTACTACCTCCTCTACTCCAAATACTCCTACAACAGCGGCACAACCTGGTCCGCAGAAATCCAGATGACAAACACTTCGACCAGTGTTGACAGTATGCAGCCATATGGCGTCCAGTCCACTTACAACAAGTCCATCTGGCTCTTCTACACAACGAACCCCGTCTCAAACGAGGACATTTACGCGCTAATATCCAGCCCGATACAGCCAATACACGATGTAACAATTACATCGGTTACCCCGTCGACGCAGATCGAATACCCAGGCGGGCTCGCGTCAATCGGCCAAAGCGCCATCGTCTCATTCACCGCGACCATCCTTAATCGTGGCGACCAGAGCGAAATAGTAACAGCTGCCCTCACCGTATACAACTCTAGCTCCTACAACTCTGTAACGAAGCAGAACCTTGCAGTACCCGGAGGCACAGTCAATCTATCGTTCAGCATGAATACGACCAACTGGAAGCCCGCATGGTACTCGGTCGCCGCCTACGTCAGTCCAGTTCCTGGCGAGACAGTCCCCAACCAGGCTGACAATAATGTCACATTCACCAGGGTTACCCACGTAATTCCCTTGGGGGACATTGACCAAGACGGCTCAGTCACCATTATTGATGTAGCAGTGTTCTTCTATGATTTCGGATTCACACCCGCCACTCCTTCGCGATGGGACCCTCACTGTGACATCAACAACAACGGCATCATCGACATCATCGACGTCAGTATAGCGGCCCGAGCATTTGGAACCAAGTCCTAGCCCCCAGACCATGAAAAGATCGGCGATACAAAGCCCCTGTTCGATCTTACCGGAAACGATCTTGATTCCCCATCCAAGCCCGTTTCGAGGCAGGCCTGTTTACCGATCGTATATTTCAAGAATACTTGGGAAGTCTACCTCAATCTCAAGTGTCTCATGGCTATAAACGAGGATACACATATCGAAAACTCTTATATCGAGTGGATGCCGATAAGCACGCAGGAAAAACGGGTAATACGTATTGAAAAAACTTGAAAAAGTAATCCTCATACCATTGATGCTACTTACAAGCCTATTCGTCGTACCAGCAATACCAAACGCCCACGCAGCGGGCCAAATATGTCTCGCAGATCCATCAACAACCGGATGCCCTGCACTTCCACCAACACTAGACCAAGCCCCTGGAGGCTTGCTCAGAATAGCTGTTCGAGCTTCAGGAGTAGACGCCCTTAACGGGTTTGACATTCAGGTTAGAAGCGATCCCACGATCCTCACCGGGGTCAGCGCGGATCTCACAGGCAGCATCATTCCTTTCAGCGCACTGGTCATTTGCATCAACGGCTTGCTACAAGCTGGCTCATCATGCGCTCCACAAGACGCTGACGGAGTAGTACACCTTGCCGCCGTCAATACGGCAGGTGCCACTACAACACCGCCAACCAACGGGTTACTGTTCACTGCAGTGTTCAAAGTCCTAGCCGGCTCAGACGGTACACCGATCTTCTTCAACACAGGCTGCTCGGGCACAAGCGTAGGCCCAGATGTCTGTGTGACAATCGCGAACGGTGTCCCCGGGGCCCCTCCAGTTCCCGTCTCGATTCAGGAGGCCACCTTCATGCACGGCGCGGACTACAACTTTGCAGTAACCCCCGACTCAACCACAGTTGCGCCAGGTTCCAGCTTCGCCTTCACCATCACACTCACTAGTCAAGCTGGCTTCACCGACACCATCGGCCTTAACGCTGTGTCAGGCGTAGGCGCCAATCCGCCAAGCTTCGACGCGGACGGCAATCCAATCGGCAGCACCACCGTACCACCTATCGCAGTATCGCTCAGCGTGCCAAGCCTCTTCCTCCCCGCTAATGGAATGGCTACGGCCACTCTAACCGCGGGCCCAGCCCCAGATCCGACCCCCGGCTTTGACGTGAACGGCGGCGACATTCTATTATTCCCCACCTTCGTCATAACGGCGACCGGGACCAGCTCCGTTGGAGTAAGTCATAGCCAAAACGTCGTTGTCCAGGACACTCCACAAGACTTTTCCATTAGCGCGAGCCCCGCGAACGGTCTCATCATACCCATCGGAGGATCAAGCACATCCACCCTTACCCTCACCAGCATAAGCGCTTTCGCAGACACTATATCATTCAGCACTGCGGTCAACATTAACGGTCCCACAAGCGCTGTCAGCCCTGCCTCCGTCACCCTCTCGGCGTACGGAACCACCACAGCCACCCTGACAATCACCATCCCGACAACCGCCGACTTTGCAGCCTATGACATCACAGTCACCGCCACAAGCGCAGGCGTGACCAATACCGTTGACGTTACGTTTGTCATCACGGGCACTGACTTCAACCTCGCTGCTATCCCAGATCACATTATCACCTTTGCCAGTCTAAGCGCGAGTTCCGGAATCAAAGTCTCCAGCGCAACAACATTCGCAGGCCCACTAACCTTCTCCGCAACAGTCATTCCAACTGGGACCAATACACCGGCCAATTGTTCGCCATGCTCAACCGTACTTGTAACCAGGTTCGACCCCGCGACAGCTACGCTGACCGCAGGCGGCGTCGTGTTCTCGACATTATCGGTCGAGACGACCGCCAACTCAGCGCTAGGCAACTATACTGTCGTCATCAGCGTTACCAGCGGTAGCATAACCCACCGAGTCTTCTTGACAATCGCACTAGGCGACTTTTCGATACACCTAGTTACTACCGCTCTCACGGTCATACCTGGAACTCCCGCGACCTCAACGATCAACTTGGCCAGTCTCGGAGGCTTCGCGGCAACCAACTTCCAAATCGGGTTCAACGGAGTTGCATACCTCGGCGCCACAAATCCAGAGAGAACACGTGTCCCACAGCTTCCGGGTAACCCGCAGCTCCGCCTCGTCCAAGTGTACTTCCCCAACGGAACACGGGTACCACAGACCATAATCTTCCCCAACGGTGTCCGTACATGTGCGGACTGTGGAGTCTACGGCCCTATCGCTTCAGTGCCCGTGCGTCAAACATTCATAGACGTCTTCACCCCCAACCACACGACCCTCACTGTACGGGTAACACCTCAAACCCCAGCCGGCGACTACATTGCTAGCGTCACTGGGATTGCGGGACCTATAACGCACACCACGACCGCGACCGTCCACGTACCAGCGTCACCACAGTTCATCCAGTTCGTGCCAGTGCACAAGGTATCACTCAGCAGAGATAATGGCATCTACACCTCCAAAGCTGGAATCACGAATTTCGACACTGCGACAACACTGTTCGTGAGCATCCAGGTCATCGGAATCGACTCTACAGGCACAAAGACTTTCACAGCTACATCGATAGTGGTACAGTTGCTTCCAGGACAGTCCATCAGTAACCTCGCGTTCTCCGCGGCGCTCCCTGCTAGTACCCTCGGCACAAGATACAGCTATTCTGCAATGATTCAGTACGGCTTGACAGCCACAGCACTCACAGCCTCTAGCGTACTAGGCAACGTCCCGAGCAGCGGCACACTTACAGTCACGAGTTAGCAAGTCCCGTAACGAGTTTCAAATCCCCTCTTTCTTTTCTTCTCCTCAGAGTTGTTTCCGCACGATATAACCGGTTCAACCTCCAGCAACAAACATACTGCCAGAGAGCACGACATCTATCCGGACGCGTCTCCAATTCAAGGAAGTCTTATAAGTTGTGTAAAGAAATCCTGAGCTGGTTGCGCTTATCGGCGAGGTTTCCCCACAGAAGTGATCACAATATGGGAGCTAACAGCAAGACATCATTCCTAGCGATTAGCATCGTAATCCTTTCAGTAGCGCTTGTTCCAGAGTCTATCCATATGGTTAGTGCGAGTCCACCATACACGTGGACTGGTCCGACACGGGTCGATCAGTCTCCTGGACTGGATCTCCTTCCAAGCGTTCTCCAAGCAAGGAACGGTACCCTCTGGATGGCGTGGCAGTCAAGTCGTTTCAACCAGTCTTTTCCAAAATTCGACATCTTCTACAAGACGCGAACGGGGGGCCTCTGGAATAATCCAGTTAACTTAACGAACGTGAATCTATTTTCGACGGGTAACAATGCCTCCCCAGCGCTGGCCCAGTTTGCCAACGACACTGTAATCTTGTTCTGGTCTTCACTCATCGGGAACAGCTACAAGATCGTCTACGAAAAATACCATGTGGACAAGTACGGTAACGAGTTCTGGTCGAATAGGATCCAGCTAACTTCCACCAACCTCAACGATACGGCTCCATCAGCCACTGTGGCCAGAGATGGTACACTCTGGCTCTTCTGGAGTAGGCAGAACACAACTTGCACCACAACATGTACGTTCAAAGATCAGCTGTACTACAAGACGGTCAGGAATGGCGCTTGGTCTCCGGATACGAAGCTGACGACTAATACTAGTTTGAACGACGGCTCCTCTGTGATGGTTGGCAAGGATGGGATTCTAAGGCTCGTCTGGGAAGAGCGCGCGACTGCGGAAAGCAACTCTCAGCTGTTCTACAACTCCTACAATGGGGCAATATGGGGGACGGAATCACAGGTCGTCTCTTCTTCAATGCCTGATGCTCATCCGTCGATCATGCAGGATCGAAACGGGACTATCTGGCTGTTCTGGGCGAGGCTTCAGGGTCCAGTGAATCAGGAGGCCTGGGCGATCTACAGCAAGTTTTCTACTAACAATGGCAGTACTTGGTCCACTGAATCACAGATAACGAACGATGCCTACCCTGTTGACGATGATAATCCCGCCGCGATTCAGTCAAATACCCCAACTGACAAGTCTATCTGGGTGTTCATCCGTTCAGATCGTCCTAACGCTGTGGACTTTGATATCTGGGCGCTGAATTCCAGTCCTGTCTCCCCGGTCCATGACGTGAAGATCTCAACCGTCGCACCTCTCAATTGCGCGCAGCCATGCAAGAAATATCCTACACCGTTGAAGTACGCTCCTGTACCTCAGTATGCCAACCCTGTTGTGAATATCACAGTCACCGTGAGCAACCCCGGAGATTTTGTGGAGTCGTTCTCAGTTACTCTCACCGCTATGAATACTACCAGTTCCAGTATCGGCACGCTGGCCGGGAATGTTGCTATCGGCGGCTCGACAAGCGTCGTCTTCAGCTGGAACACTACAGGCTTCAAACCCGGCCGCTACGCGTTATCGGCAACTGTAACAGTACCGATAGAAAGTGTCGGTAACCGAGGGGACGACCCCTTGGGTGTCACGAACCAGGTTTGGATCCTGCCCCTGGGTGATATAGACCAGGATGGTCTCGTCAGCCTGATAGACGTATCAGTCATCTTCTATGACTACGGGTTCAGCCATAATTGCGGATGCTCGAGGTGGAACCCGTACGCCGATCTGAACGGTAACGGCATAGTTGACATCGTAGACGCGGGCGTCGCGGCTCGGAACTACGGAATCACAACATAGGGCTCGCCCCGTAGTCTGTGAAAAATCGCTCTTACAAGTTCGTGGGGAAAGATTGACTCGTGAAAAATCCCGTGTCAAACGAAAACCTCCATCAAAATATTTCATCCGTCTAGTTTTCTTTCGGGATAAACTTTTAAGACCCCCGGCCGTTGCAGACCTTGAATCATCAAAGCTGACGGTGGAGAGCCAGAAACGAGCGTTGGCGTAAGAGAGCTAAGGCTAGCCTCCATCACCCTCATGATCATGATTCTAGCACTCTCTAGCAACCCATACCTCGGCCACTTGTTTCCGGGGACACCGCAAGCGCACGCTGCGGATTCTGCTAAAATCGCGATAAATCCTCCAAACCAGTTCCTCCTAGGAGAGACCGCAGGACAGGTTACGTTCACTGTGAATGTAACGGACGCCCCTGCAATCAATGGTTTTGCGGTCGTGCTTACATACAACATTCTCGTGCTTCGCGCTGTTCTGCCACCTGGTGGCCTCGATTATGGTGGCAACGTTCTCTGCCCATCGGGAGCCGATTCATGCAAGCCAACAGTGGTGCGAGATTGCGTAGATACTCATGGGCCAGCATGCGGCGGGGAAGACCAGGCAGGAGTAGTCGCTCTCGGGCTCGTATTGCTCACCGCAACGACAATGCCACCAACCAGCGGAAAACTTTTCGACGTGACATTCGACATTCTCGGAAGCGGGTTCTCCGAGATTCACTTTCGCTCGGCAACCTTGACTGCTGGATTAGACCAGACAGAATTGCCTTCCGTTAGCTCTGACGGGTATTTCACCAATATCGACTGCCCTCCTACGTCAGGCACACCATGCACTCCACCTATCGTTGACTTTACAGTATCCCCCACTCCCGCTGACCTTGCGATAACCGGCAACGAACTGCTCCAAGGTAGAGTGCTCATCTTCAACGCGTCCGCTCGATCCACGAACTCGGGCGGATCTATTAGTAACTATTATTGGATTTGGGGAAACCCGGATCCAAGCCAGCAGGGTTCAAACGCAACGATAATCCACGTCTACAGCATTGGGAAACCGTATTACGTCACTGTCAGAGCAGACGACAGCTACGGGGTTTCAGCATCCAAGACCAAGCGTATCATTGTAATCAACAATCTGATTGATTTGGCCGTTGACTCGGCGACAGTTAACGATGACGCTGGAGTCATACCAGGCACTATTATTTCGGTCACTGCGCGGGTTTTGAACAACGGAACAAGGACTGAAGAGGCGAATTTGACCATAAGCGTGGAGGGGCGCCTCATTGGAAACACAACTTTTCACGGCCTGCTCCCGACTAACCGAAAGGAATTCACGGCCCAGTGGAAGACAGACAAATACAGCCCGAGAGTCTATCGCATTGATGCTTTCGTGGATTACGTGAGAAAGCCCGGGAACTATAGCAACATCATCGAAGATGTCTTAACTAATAATCTCAAATCAATCTTTGTTCAGCTAGTATCTCCGTTGCCTGCGGGCCTAAGCTTGAGCCTCCTCCCGTCTGCTGGGATCTCACTTCTTGTTTTAGTTGGAGCCGGTATTGCGGGATCCCGTTTCTTGAGAAAGCGCCCTTTGGACACCGACCTGCCATAACCGGCGAGGAATACCGCTGTTAACACACGGAATGTCAAGGTATTCTACAAATATCCCAGTCCTGCTCTAGATGTACCTTGAAACAGTCTCGGAGACCGTTTCAGGGATAATCTTTTAAGGGAAAAACCCCGAAGCCTCCTTTGGAAAAATTGAAAGACATATCTATAATCAAACTAACGCTAGTCTTTGCTGTCGTTTTCTCTTTCGCAAGTCTTCCAGGTGCACTTTCTAGCAACGTACATCTTCCATCAGTTCAGCTAGCCCACGCAGCCACGGCCCCGAACGTGCCATGGATACCGGCAGGTCCAGCTTTCGACACACTCGTAAGCACGATCTATGCAGACCAAAACGCTGAGTTCACGCAGATGCAGGCCGGTTTGGTCGACGTAAGCGACTGGCCACTAACTCCAGCTCTGATCACATCACTCGGCGGTAACAATGGCTTCTTCGTCACGCCGCAAATTGCAAGCCACGACTATGACGAGCTAGAATTCCACAATGGCAACAACTTCTGGGGTTGCGATTTCAGCTTCACCAATTCTGCCTGCGGTATCGACATTCGACAGGGAATCGCTCATCTGCTCGACAAGAACATTCTGACGACCACTCAAGCTGACATTGCAGGAGTCTCGCTCCCAATCGACAACGCTCTTCCTCCGAGTCTCGGACTGCCTACTCCTAATCCGTGTGCTTGGGATGCGCTGTTTCCTCAGTCTGGTCCAGCCTGTGTGGTTGGTGCCGCTGGGGGTCTAGCGTACCATCTTGCAGCTGCGACCGCGGGGGTTGGGCCTTCTCATCCGACTTTCGCTTGGACTCCAGGATTGGGTACACCTGACTTTTGTGCTGCAGCAGACCACTTCATCCACGCGAATCTTGCAACAGGTAAGAACCCGACCACATGTGTCCTCACTGGCATCAGTGGCGCTGTTAGCGCTCACGTTGTGAACATGTACACCAGAATCGACGACCCGCCCCGATACCAAGGAGGCCTAAGCATAGCTGAGGCTCAGTGTGCCCTCTTTACGGGCACGTTCAGCCAGGGTTGCGCAGGCTTCGTTTCAGTGACACAAGGTCCGATTACTGGTTTCACTGGTTTCACTACCAGTCCAACTGGTGTCAACCAGAACTGGAACGAGTACACTGCTGGTTACGGTAGCGTGTTCCCATTCGACGCCCTATACTTCCAGCACCACGGCCAGTTCGTCTCGGGAGTACCTTCTATCCAGCCTCCCAACGGACCATGCTCCTCGCTAGCTGTTCCAAGTTTCAGCGCTGGCAACTACATGTACATCTGCGACACGGTGGGTGACACTTTCGGCCAACAACTGGAGTTCGCTTCGTGCGTCAGTGCGCCAGGCGATCCTACTCCAGGTCAGGTGACTCCAACCTTCGCGAACTGTCCAGGCACGACTACTCCATCGTCAACCAGTGCGGGCTATAGAGCAGAAGACAGAGCAGGTAGTAGAGCGTACACGATACCTTGGTTCTCGCCAAAGGCGCAGTACGGGTATCTGAGCAACTGGCAGGGAGTCGTCAACCATCAAGGTAACGGCATCCCCACCTTCTACACTTGGCTCAGCGCATACAGTCCGAACCCTGCTCAGGCAGGAACCATACGACAAGGTTTCAAGGAGACAACAAGGAGTCTCAACCCATACATAGCCAGTACAATCTGGGACTTCTTCATGATCGGCAACGTCTATGATAGCATAAACGCCATCAACCCGCTCAGCAACAGTCAGCTTCTCGAATGGATGACCGTGAACAGCTTGCAGCTCGACAACTCCGCACTAGGCTACACGCCTCCTGCTGGTACCGTGTCTACATTCCGGTTTACTCTCCGGAACGACATGTACTGGCAAGATGGTCGCAAGGTGACTTCCTACGACGTCAAGTTCAGCTATCGAACATTGAAAGACACAGGCTCATTCCAGGGTAGCGGCTTGGCCCCAATGGTCGACGTTACCGTGTTGAGTCTGACACAGTTCGACATCAACCTCAACGCTGTAGGACCGTTCACCAAGCTGACCCTCACCGGACCAACAATCATCCCCGGACGATATTGGTCTGGGACATGTGCAGGCGCGGCCTGGGACAATGACATCGCTGCGGGCAGCGTACCGAACAGCTGCATGACCGCGGACAATGCTAAGATTCAGCCAGGCTATGACCCGCTACTGAACGGTCTAGTGATAGGCTCAAGCGCTTGGGTGTGCCAGTCTTCCACCGGAGTTAGAGGTGTTGGATGCGATTCCAAGGCCGATGGAACTCAGAACCCTGATATTGGGGGCAGCTACACTCTGGCGCGGTATGGTCTAGGTCATGCGCCGGGCTCGTCTTTGACCGACTCGTACTTCCACAGCAACGGTGCTCTGGCTCTCTGGGCCTGGTCTGGTAACAACGGCGACTTCACACATGACTTCATCAACTTCAGCGTTGTCGCCCGGTGTGTCGGGCAAGCGGTGACAGGTGGCTCTACGGGCTGCGGTCACTGGCAGCAGGGTATAGGCGGTGATGTTAACGGAGCAGCTACAAAGGTTGATGTTCCACAGATCGGCATCGTGTCGAGATTCGTGGGCGTCAACTGGGTCCAGCCGTTCGCTTGGCCCACTACTCCACCAACAGGCATAGCCTCGTTCCCACCAACACTGCACGAGGGTTCAGCAACTCTCACACCGGCTAGCACAGCAGGCTGCGGTTCAGCCTATCCGCTAGGCGGATACGACTGCTAAACCCAACGGCAAGCCTCAAAAACCCCCTTTTATTTTTCTTACCCACTCAACTCTCGGCCCTTGCATGATCCGAACGTTGTAGGCTCACATGTTGCCGACGGCCGACTTACTCAAGGTAGACGCCAGGCAGACAAAACTTCCGGGCGGATGTGAATCAAAGGATTGCCCCGAGAGCAGTAGATAGCTTGTCCGCAGATGGGGTTGCTCCTTCTTTCTTGCCATTTTGAAGCGATTCCGCGAGACATACATGGAATCTCGAAGCGTTCCATGAATATCTCAATCATGCGGGGGATTCATTTCTGGCGGAAAATTGTAGATAGCTTTTTACGGTCAAACGTTGCGAGTCGCTAGCTGATAAGCTTGAAAAGCTTGTCCACCTTTAGGCTACTGACGCTCTTCGCAGTCGCGTTCTCTCTAACTGGGCTTTCAGCCTTCTCGTCCAGTACCCTTCACCTGCCGGCCGTTCAGCTAGCGCATGCGAACGCGGCGCCGACCGAGCCTTGGTATCCATCAGGTCCTTCAATGGACACGCTGGTAACTGTGATCTTTGCAGACCAGGCTTCCGAGTTCAACAATATTCAGGCAAAGACGATCGATCTGACTGATTGGCCTCTTCCCCCCACGTTGACAGCCTCTCTTAGCGGTAATCCAGGCTTCTTTGTTACATCCCCGATTTCAAGCCATGACTTTGACGAGATAGAGTTCCACAATGGCAACAACTTCTGGGGTTGTGATTTCAGCTTTACCAATTCTGCCTGCGGTATCGATGTTCGGCAAGGAATTGCCCATCTCATTGACAAGAACACATTTGTCACAACTCAAGCTGACATTGCAGGTGTTTCTATCCCACTTGACGTGGGTATTCCTCCTAGCGACGGGCTTGTCTCTCCTAATCCGTGTGCTTGGGATGCGCTGTTTCCTCAGTCTGGTCCAGCCTGTGTGGTTGGTGCCGCTGGGGGTCTAGCGTACCATCTTGCAGCTGCGACCGCGGGAGTTGGGCCTTCTCATCCGACTTTCGCTTGGACTCCAGGATTGGGTACACCTGACTTTTGTGCTGCAGCAGACCACTTCATCCACGCGAATCTTGCAACAGGTAAGAACCCGACCACATGCATCCTTACCGGAATCAACGCTGCTGTAAGCGCTCATACAGTGAATATGTATGATAGAATAGATGACCCGCCTCGGTACCAAGCAGGGCAGAGTATCGTCGAGGCTTTGTGTGCCCTCTTCACAGGCGCTTTCACCGGAGGTTGCGCGCCCTATGTTACAGAGACTTCTGGTCCAATTACTGGGTTCACCGGTTTCACTACTAGCACAACGGGTGTAAATCAGAACTGGAACATGTATACCGCGGGTTTCCAAGGCGCTTATCCTTTCGATTTCGTCTATTTCCAAGACCAGAGCCGATTCGTTTCGGGAATTCCCTCCATCCAGCCTCCCAGCGGGCCTTGTTCGAACCTAGCTGTTCCAAGCTTTGGTGCCGGAAACTATCAGTACATTTGCGATACGACTTTTGATTCTCTAGCTACTCAGATGGAGTTCGCTTCGTGCGTCAGCGCCCCTGGCGATCCTACTCCAGGTCAGGTGACTCCAACGTTCGCTAACTGTCCAGGCACGACTACTCCATCGTCAACCAGTGCAGGCTATAGAGCAGAAGACAGAGCAGGTAGCAAAGCACTGAGTGTGCCCTTGTTCACTCCGAAGAGTCAGTTCGGGTATCTGAGCAACTGGCAGAGAGTCGTCAACCATCAAGGTAACGGGATAGCCAACTTCAACACTTGGCTGAGTGCCTACTCGGCTACCCCAGCACAATCGGGCACGATCTTGCAAGGCTTCAAACAGAGTACCCAGAGTCTCAATCCCTACCGTGCAAATACGGTCTGGGACTTTTACATCATCGCCAACATCTACGACAGCATTAACATTGCGAACCCTTCGTCAAACGGTCAGCTAATTGAGTGGATGACCGTCAACAGTTTGCAATTGAGCAATTCGGAACTCACCTATCAGCCACCTCCGGGAACTGTTTCGACATTCCGTTTCAGTCTTCGAAATGATCTATTCTGGCATGACGGTACGAAAGTCACAAGCTGGGATGTCAAGTTTAGCTTCCGGACATTAAAAGATACAGGCGCGTTCCAAGGTACTGTTCTAGCGCCCATGACCGATGTTACCGTGTTGAGTCCGACACAGTTTGACGTCAACCTCAACGCTGTGGGGCCGTTCACTAGGTTGACTCTTACATCTCCAACGGTCATACCTGGACGATATTGGTCTGCGAGTTGCGCTGGCACTATCTGGGATGGCTTTGTGGCTGCTCGTAACGTTCCTAACAGTTGCAATGTTGCTGACCCAGCTAAGATTCAGCCAGGCTATGATCCACTGCTGAACGGAATTGTGAAAGGCTCGGGACCTTGGGTGTGCCAGTCTTCCACCGGAGTTAGAGGTGTTGGATGCGATTCCAAGGCCGATGGAACTCAGAACCCTGATATTGGGGGCAGCTACACTCTGGCGCGGTATGGTCTAGGTCATGCGCCGGGCTCGTCTTTGACCGACTCGTACTTCCACAGCAACGGTGCTCTGGCTCTCTGGGCCTGGTCTGGTAACAACGGCGACTTCACACATGACTTCATCAACTTCAGCGTTGTCGCCCGGTGTGTCGGGCAAGCGGTGACAGGTGGCTCTACGGGCTGCGGTCACTGGCAGCAGGGTATAGGCGGTGATGTTAACGGAGCAGCTACAAAGGTTGATGTTCCACAGATCGGCATCGTGTCGAGATTCGTGGGCGTCAACTGGGTCCAGCCGTTCGCTTGGCCCACTACTCCACCAACAGGCATAGCCTCGTTCCCACCAACACTGCACGAGGGTTCAGCAACTCTCACACCGGCTAGCACAGCAGGCTGCGGTTCAGCCTATCCGCTAGGCGGATACGACTGCTAAACCCAACGGCAAGCCTCAAATAAGTGCCAAACAAATTTTCATTTCGGGTTGTAAGGTTTTGACTTTACGTGGGTTTCTGGCCAAGAGAATCGTGTACACAGTCGTCCTTGTGTTCTTTGTGATTGTCTTGAACTTCGTAATTTTCGAAGCCATGCCTGGGTATCAAGGAAGCTTGTATACCGTTCTTGCAAATCCAAGATTGTCAACGGAGCAACGTAATCAGCAGATCGCCTTGTACGGGCTAACCGGTGATCCTTGGACGAGGTTTGTGACGTACGTTCGGAACTTGCTAACTTTCCAGTTTGGATATTCGTATAAGGATAACCTCCCGGTAAGCGAGCTAATAGTTTCTTCGGGCCGGTTGTTCAACACATTGCTATTGCTGGGAACCTCAACCGTGCTTTCCATTGTCATTGGAACGCTACTAGGTATCGTCGTTTCTCGAAGACGTGGCAGCTCGTTGGATAATCTCATGGTCACAGGGTCTCTCACCACGTTCTCGCTTCCTACTTTCTTCATGGGCATACTCTTGATCTTTGCATTTGCTCTGACGTTTCACTGGTTTCCTCCTGGTAGCGTTACTCCTAGTCTCTGGGCGCTTTCAAGAATGCCTCTCTCCCTCTGATCACGGCCAGCGCTCTTTCTTTCGGATCCATACTCGGAGGAGCAATTATCACCGAGACAGTCTTCAACTGGGATGGACTGGGATTGTGGTTGTACACTGCGGTACTGTACAAGGATTTTCCGGTGATGCAAGCCATGTTCTACATAATTGCTCTGTGCGTCATAGCGGCCAACTTGGTCTCTGACATTCTCTATGGTATTGTGGACCCTCGTGTCAGGTACGAGTAGAGCCCTTCGAGAAGGGACGGGTTAACATATGGTTACGAAGGCGGGGACGCGCTTTCAGCTCAAACGGGCGGGGGGCCTCCTCAGACTTCTGGTGAGAAACAGGATGGCCCTCATAGGGATGATTCTACTCATTCTTTTTTCTTCCACGGCTCTCGCCGCACCTCTGCTGTCTCCTTATAGCACGTCCGACATAGTTTCCGGGTCACTAGCTCAACCTGAGTGGGTCATGAACTTTCCAGATGGCTACTACCTCAGCAAGAATGTAGTCGTGGTGAATGATCCACTGCTCAGCTCGCCAGCTTCCGTTCAAGCGTGGGCTTTTACCGCGTCTAGCTCAACAATTAGCAATGTGCAAATGTCTTACGCGCCAGGTGTGTTTTCATCCATACCCTCTCAAGGAAGTATTCAGTTAGCTTATTCTGGAGCGTCTCCGGGAACCGTGAAACTGAGCCAGAGCTTCCAGTTCCCCTACCATGGTCCTCCTAAGAAGTTCATCGCAAGCTTCGCAGTGCTCATCTCAGGAGCATCTCAGGCCAGCCCAGTTCACGTAAGGGTTTTCATCGATAGGATAGGCGATCAGGTATTCAATCTGATAGATCAGGACATGACGTTCAACGGACAGTGGCTTCCTCAGGGTGGTGCAACCGCGCTGGATTCCACCGCAGATTCTTGGAATAATGTCCCCGTAAAGACGATCCTCGGTACGCAAAATTCGCGTTTCGACCCGGCAACCATTATTTTCTCCAGCATCCAGTCCTACTCCTATGGAATTGAATTGACCTTCAACGGGCCTGCGAAAGTCAACATCGACAGTTTGCAACTAAAGCTCTATGGAACAGCGTTCGGCTTGCTTGGTACTGACAACGCAGGAAACGATCTCCTGTCCAAGAACATTTACGGGTCTCGGATCTCGCTACTGGTGGGCCTCCTGGCTGCTGGGATCGGAATCAGTCTAGGTCTCTTGATAGGTCTGATGGCAGGGTTTCTCGGAAGGTTCGTGGATGAGGTCTTGATGCGTTTCACTGACATGATGCTCGTCATTCCATCGCTCCCCCTTCTGATAGTTCTGGTCGAGGTCCTCGGAACTAACATTTGGAACGTGATAATCATCATAGGCTTTCTCGGATGGATGGGGTTCGCTAGGGTCATTCGCTCTCAGGTACTGACCCTAAGAGAACGACCGTATATTGAAGCTGCGAAAGCCGCAGGAGCCGGACCCTTACGAATAATGTCGCGCCACATCTTTCCAAACATCGTCTCCCTGACATACGTCAACCTCGCCTTGTCTGTTCCGGCCGCGATCTTGTCAGAAGCCGCTTTGGCCTTTCTGGGACTCTCGGACGCATCGATAGTCTCGTGGGGACACATTTTCCAGGACGTGAACCATTCCGGGGCTCTCAGCTTGAACCCTCCACCATGGTGGTGGGTCATTCCCCCGGGAATCCTCATAGCAGCCATCTCCCTTTCGTTCATTCTGATCGGCTACGCTCTCGACGAGATTTTCAATCCGAAGCTTCGAAGCCGGCGCTAGTCAGTGCACTATCCGTGCATCTCTCCGAGTGCCGACCCCAAGATCGTCCCCACAAGACCCGCAATTAGGGGAAACGGAAAGAGAGCTACGAAAGTGAATCTGATCGACGCCTCCACTAGAACCCCGGGACTACCGTAAGCGCCTAGGAGTTCTGGAAGGATGAGTACCAAGTACGTAATTGCTCCGGCAACACAGTAGGACACAAAGTACGATCCAAATGCAATCCCGGGGTTATTGATGAGTAACGCGGCGAGGATAGATGTCCCGAGCATTGCTAAGTATAGGATCCATCGCGCCCATTGGCTGCCTCCTAATACTTCCGGGAGAAGGCCCCCCAATTCCCTTGGGAGTAGCAACCCATTGAATACGCCTACCAAGGTGATGGCGGCGAGAGAAGTTGCCCAGCCTAGTGTCACTAGCACGGTTCCAAGTGCTGTCCTAAGTCCTCCAAGTCGTATGGCTGTACACTTCACCAATTCTATTTCTCCTCAGAAAGCGGGGCTCAGGATACCTATCGCGAGGCCTCGTTGGAGTTTCAGACGAGTCTTGGTCTTAGTATTCACAATTCTCAGCATGGTCTCGGTCGTCTATATTTCTGTTGCATCTGCGAACTATTTGAATTACTATCCGTCTCTCGGCAGTATCGACCAACAAATCTCAAGCGTCGTCTATCGGCGCGATGCAGTGTCAAACCAGACGTCGATTGTTTCACATATCATCGTGGACAATCCAACTGACTACTCGGGCTTTACGGTGAAGCTGTTTGACCTCAAGATCCATTTTTCATCTTCAGTGTCATCCTCCAATACAACGCTTTTCACAATCTATCCCCTCACAGGCTCCCAGTCTATCAACAAACCTCTACCTCCACACTCGCAGATGAGCGGTGATGTGCTGGTAATCCCCCCGCCCGAACAAGCCGCTCAATTAGCCGATTTCAACGCAACAAACTATCCGTTGATTGCCCATTGTTCTCTCACGGTAGACGTGTCAACCTTTCTCGATCCAGTGACAGGGTTTGTTCTTTACGACTCGGAACAAGCGGTCCAACTTGCTTAGATGAAGTCGCAAAGCCCCAAAGCTTATTTCACGGGGTGAGCATCGAGAATTAAGTGCCTCGCGATATATGCCAGTTCTGCAAGTTCAAGGCCTTACCACTCACTACCGCACAATGCGGGGCTGGGTCAAGGCCGCCGAGAACGTCAGCTTCGACGTCGCTGAGGGTGAGGCCCTGGGCATTGCCGGGGAATCGGGTTGCGGCAAAAGTACCGTGGCTCTATCGCTTCTCAAGATCCTGCCTCAAGGAGGCGTGATTCGAAAGGGCAAGATCCTCTTCGAAGGGCGAGATCTTGTACCTCTTTCAGAGGAGGAGATGAGAAAGATACGCTGGAAGGGGATTTCAATAGTCTTCCAAGGAGCTATGAACGCCCTCAACCCCGTCATCAAGGTGGGCGAACAGATCGCTGAGGCAATCAAGACACACGAGAAAGATGTTTCTGGTTCAGATGTCAAGGATCGGGTTGCGAAATTATTGGAGACTGTGGGGATCGAGCCGTCGCGTGCCGATAACTACCCACATGAGTATAGCGGAGGAATGAGACAACGAGCCCTGATCGCAATGGCTCTGGCGGTGAATCCTACCCTGCTCATAGGCGACGAGCCGGGAACAGCACTCGACGTCATAGTGGCTGCCCAAACCCTGAAACTCCTGAAAGAGCTCAAGGACAAGCTCGGGCTGTCGATGATTCTCATCAGTCACGACCTATCAATAATCGCAGAGACGTGTGAGAAGGTTGCGATAATGTATGCCGGAAAAATAGTGGAATACGGAGACGCAGTTTCTGTCTTCAAGAATCCTCTTCATCCATACACTCAGGGTCTGATCAAGGCCTTTCCGAGCATCAAGGGGCCGAAGGTCCGTCTTACCTCAATACCCGGTCAGCCTCCCGATCTGCTCAATCCCCCCTCTGCTTGCAGATTTCATCCTAGATGCCCCTATATCATGGACGTATGCAAGATAGAAGAACCTCTTCTCCTCGAGCACGGAGAGAAACTGCACCGGGCCGCATGCCATCTATATTAAAGAGAGGTTCAAGATGGAATCGCAAACCGCTGGTCAGGAAAGCCCGCCAGTTCCTGAAGGTGCCGGGCTTGAAGAGATTCTCCGCGTGGAGAATCTGAGAAAGTGGTACCCGCTCCGTAGAGGTTTCTTTGAGACCCTACTTTCGAGAGGTGAACTAAACGTGAAGGCGGTAGACGGGGTAAGCTTCACTCTCAAGAAAGGCGAAATCTTGGCTCTGGCGGGAGAGAGCGGAAGCGGAAAGACAACCTTAGGCAAAGTAGTTCTTCGCCTCGTGCGCCCGTCCAGTGGTAGCATATTATTCCAGGGTAGGGACATTACTCAACTCGGAGACAAAGAGCTCAAGCCACTTCGACGTGAGATGCAGATCGTCTTCCAGGACCCTTTTGAGTCCTTGAACCCCCGAATGATCATCAAAGAGATTATCGCCGAGCCGCTAAGAGTCCAACATATGGCCAAGGGAGAAGCCGAACTGGAGGAGTGGGTGAAAAAGATGCTTGTTGAAGTGCAACTCGTCCCACCTGAGGAGTTCATGTACCGCTTCCCTCACGAACTGAGCGGCGGTCAGCGACAGAGGGTGGCGGTGGCCAGAGCCTTCATTCTCAACCCAAGCTTCGTCGTCGCGGACGAGCCCGTTTCCATGCTCGATGTATCCATCAGGGCTGAAATCATCATGCTCATGGCCGAGCTCGTAAGAAAAACTTCGGCTTCGATTCTCTTCATCACCCACGACATTGCCCTGGCGAAGCACATCTCGGATCGCATTGCCGTCCTATATCTCGGCAAGATGATGGAAATGAGCTCAGCTGCCGAGGTTGTTGACCGACCTCTTCACCCGTATACACAAGCCTTGATCGATGCTGTACCTCTTCCCGACCCTGAATCCAAGCGCGCAACCGACGTTATCAGTGGCGAAATTCCTAGTCCAATTGACCCTCCAACAGGCTGTAGGTTCCACACTAGATGTCCCTACGCCCACGAGAGATGCGTGAAAGAGGAGCCTGCTCTAGTCGAACTCGAAAAGGACCACTTCGTGGCCTGTCACCTCTACACCTGAACGTTAACCCTTCAAACCCAGAGTCTGCGTACTTTCCAATCGCTATCGAGTCCTCTGATGTCCGAATACTCAGACGACACCCGTTAGATCTAAGATGGATGCGAGCCTGAGCTGGGCTGACAATAACCAAGGCCCTTTTTCCTACTACTAACTGGGAGCTGCGCGTCGGAGCCGTGGGATCATGGAAAGATAGGCTATGGTGTGGCGTCTATCGTTTTTTCCTCTTGGAAGGGGCGCGTCCTGTGAAGTTCCTCTCCAAGGTGAAGCTGACAGCCCACACTACGATTGGAATTGCTATGATGCCTGGCATCCACACGTCAAAGGGGTTCGGAAGGCTAAAGACGATCTGTGTTCCCTGAGCCCATGCGTTGTGGCTGACTGTAAGCTCTAGGGACGGATCATAAACTGCTACTAGGGCTCCCCTTAAGATACCCTCCGGAGATCGTTTACCGAGTGTAAGGTTGTATCGTGGACTTGATGGGGTTATTGTCCATTTTGTCGTCTGTTTGAGAACATCATTCTGGCGATCCCAGGCGGCAACTTGTGGAACCCAGCTAAAGTCGAGCAGAGCAAACACTTTCGTTGTCAGAGCGGGGATAACCGTGTTGAGGGTTTCAGTATTGTCGATAAAATACCGAGTCTGCGAAGGGTCCTGTGCGTTAAGAGGCGCGAGGAGGTATTCAGCGCCAACGGTGTTCAGCTCTGCCCCAGCGATGTTAATCGAGTCGTTGACATTCATGGATAGATAACTGAGGTCTGATCTGACGAAACTTCCAGTTCCTCCGTTTGAGCCTGAGATCTGAATGGTGTAGTTTTCTTGGAGGACCCATCTTCCGGTGGCGTTCAGGGTTTTAGCGTGCAGCTCAATGCTCGTGACCCTTGCATCTGGCAGTAGTTTCTGAATACCCTTAGCGATTGGTCCGGCGATGGTTGTAGAATTTGTGGATCCCAGGTACAAGCTGATTTTTGGCAGCGAAGTGAGATTCTCCATTAGCAAGAGGTGCATGTTCAAGGTTGCCCCCGTCGCGGTCACAGTCACGTCTACGGGAGCTGCCCTTGACTCGGCAACAACGGTGACCGGGAAAAGGGTTAGTAACAAAAGGACGAGGAAGAAGATTTTTCGTTGCTGCATTACGAGAGGCCGCTCTGATAGTAGCAGGGCGTAGCCCGTTATAGAAATGCTCTTCGGCGGCCGCCGCTCTCTGGATTGCCGATAGTGCGATCTGCTGGCTTCCGCAAAGACCTGGCGCCCGGTCGTATTTCACGCGGTCGGTTGAATAATCGTCTCTTGTAAGTTATGTGAATATTCAATGAATCCTTTTGAATTGGCAGTCAGTTTGAGAAGCCTGTCTTCTATTGCAACCCTCGCGTAAATTCATGTCAGACCCGATTGATGAAACATCCTCTTTGTAATCAGAAAGAAACTTTGAATCTGGTGCGGGGGGTGGGATTCGAACCCACGAAGGCCTTCGCCACAGGGTCCTAAGCCATAGGCGGACCCGCTCTCATCCAGGTCCACTGCCCATTTGACCTGGCTATGGTACCCCCGCCCGTATTGTCGAGGCGCTATGCCGTTTTGAGGATCCAGATTCGAAATAAGCCCTGTGGTAGCTCGTTGGTGGTGCTCCGGGCGGGATTCTCCGCGGCTCCTGGCCGCTTTTGAACCCGCGATCAACGGCTCTGGAGTTCTCGATTCTCCGCCGCCACCCGGCCAGAGCTCGATTCGCCGCCCATCCTTCGTTCTTGGGCTAAGGCCGCTATGCTAAACCGGGCTACACCACCGGAGCATCGCCCGTGGCTACTTCCTCATGGTCTTTTACCTTTTGTCCGGTCCACAGCTTAAGCAAGCCTGGAGTTCTCCCAAAGAAATTCGAAGTATATTTTTCCGAACTTCACGAGTCCCACATGTTCCGAGGATATCGCTAGGGTGAGCCCCTTTTCAGGTTCTTCTCCTAGAAGAATAATTATCTGGTTGCTGTCTGAGATCATCCCTCCACCGAACATTTGCTCTCGAACTCGGACCTCCGCCAAGCCCTTCAGCCTCCTGATCGCCTCTTTGGCGGTAACACTTGGAACCATTATTGAGACCTTTATCCCCCTACTGTTCATGTTGGAGAGCAATGGGGCGGCCACTGAAATCAGTGAGTCCGGAAGTACGGGCATGGCAACCAGCAGTTCCCTCCTCGTTCTCCCCAGAGTCTCTTTGATCCTGTCTAGAATATTGTTCTGTCCCCTTACGATCCATATGTCTGGTCTCTCTTGGACCTCTTTCTTCTCGTAAAGAGGTTGCAGTTCGGTCAGCGCATCGCTCTGGCTTGACTTGAGCGTATTCTCCATTCGAACTCTGGAGGATTCAAGAGCGGTGGACGGAGGTTTGGCAAAATACTTACTCGGCCTACCTTGCTCTGTCTCCACCCAACCCTTTCGCTCAAGATTTCCCAGTATTTCGTAGATCTTAGAATATGGAATCCCTGCTGTCGTGCTGAGTTGGCTGGCGGGCACTGGCCCGGCCTCCACGAGAGCAATGTAGGCCTTGACCTCGTATTCAGTCAGTCCAAAATGCTTCAGGGCCTTCTTCGTCGTCTCAGATACGGTCATTGCATCTAACCAAGCGAGTTAGGATAACAACCTTGTTGGCTACCGTAAGGAGACTGTAAATAGCGACGGAGGCGTACTGATCACTGTTTGGAGTGCGATTTGTGCTTTGGTTGATAAGAAGCTAGTCATGGAAGGGCTGAAGAGCGTGCTAGACCCGGAGATCGGCCGAAGCATTGTTGATCTGAACATGGTACGCGACATTTCTATAAACGATGGACGCGTTAACGTCAAGATTGCCCTGACAGTGGCCCACTGTCCACTGGCAAAGACACTTCAGGCTGACGTAGAGAGCGCCGTGCAGAAGCTGGAGGGAGTGCGGTCCGTCATGGTTGAGACGACGACCATGACGCGGAAGGAGCTTGAAGAATTGAAGGCAATGATGAAAGGAGGGACAAGCCCATCCACCTTTCAGAAGAGTGGGTCCGCCGTTGGCGCTGGGATTGAACGGTTGGGCAAACGGGGCGTTCGCAACATAATTGCGGTGATGTCGGGAAAAGGGGGGGTCGGAAAATCGTTCGTCACAAGTATGCTTGCCTCAGAGCTCAGGCGACGCGGGTATGAGGTTGGAGTATTGGACGCCGACCTCACAGGTCCAAGCATCGCCAAAGTTCTTGGTGTGACCGGTAAGCCCTACAAGGGGGCCAGTGGAGGGATCGTGCCAATCAAGACGAAAACCGGGATCAAGGTCATGTCAATCAACTTAGTCTTAGAGGATCCGAACATGCCTGTTGTGTGGCGCGGTCCAATCGTTAACAGCGTGATCCGCCAGCTCTATTGGGACGTTGACTGGGGGGACCTCCATTATTTACTCGTCGATCTTCCACCTGGAACCAGTGATGCACCCTTGACGGTCTTTCAGTCCCTTCCGCTGGACGGCGTCATAATCGTTTCTTCCCCACAGGACCTTACTTCCATGATCGTGTCCAAGGCAGTGAACATGGCCAAGAAGATGGAAGCGCCGATCCTTGGACTTGTGGAGAATATGAGCTATCTAGACTGTCCTCACTGCGGTAAGAGAATCAGCCTATTCGGAGACCCTAAAGGCCAAAAGCTGGCCCAAGGTTTAGGATTAGCCTTTCTAGGTGCGGTCCCGCTGGACCCAAGGATTGCCAATCTGTCGGACGAGGGGAGAATAGAGGATTACTCCAGTCCCATCATCACCAGCATGGCGGACGAACTCCGAATAAGGGCTACTAAACAGATCCAACAGGTACCCTACAACCTTCCAATTGCTTGGTCCGTCGAACCCGCACCTTGACCTCACTCCAATATCCTCCCCAAGGCTATGGTGCTCTCGCGAATCTTTTAACGCAGGTCCCCACCTACTACCTAAGATAGAGGAGTGTTTTCATGGCGGCGAAGAAGCGGGGAGCCTCTAGGAAGGCAACCAAGAGGCTAGCTAGGAGGACTAAATCGGGCAAACCCGCGAAGACTAGAAATATTCCAAAAAAGGTCGACTCGAAGAGGCCTCCAGCCTCACCCGTACAAATCACCCGATCGCCCACACGCCTAGAACCTCCAATTGCGGAACGTCCCAGGATCACCATCGGAACCATCCGGGGCGACACCGCAATTGGCGATCTCCTCGTGACATTTCCTCGAACTAGAGAAGTTCTCGTCAGAATGGGTCTGAGACTGGAAGCAGAGGACGCTGGAGACATCTACATGACCCTCGACGCCTTCTCCGCTATGAACGGACTGAAAACTGAGAAACTCGTTCTGGACATTGTGGAAGTGGCCAAGGAACCCATCCCTCAACCTCCAGTTCCACAACTTGCCTCGACACCAGCTACCTAGAGCTAATACGATTTCTCTGCTTTCGGGAACTTGCCAACTGACCTGAGCCTATCACCGTGTTTAACCATTGTTAGTTCGCACACGAATTCTGATTAGTGGCACAGTGCAGGGGGTCTTCTTCCGAAGAGAGATCACTGAACGGGCCGGGCGACTAGGACTTACAGGCTGGGTGAGAAATCTTCCGGATGGAAGGGTGGAAGCAGTCGCGGAGGGTGACAAAGAAAGGCTAGACGAGCTCATAAGGTTCTGTCATGTCGGTCCGCTCGGAGCCAAGGTAAGGGGCGTTGCGGTAGACTGGTTAGAGTTCAAAGGCGAGTTTCGAGGATTTAGGATAACCCGATAGCCTGTCTAGTATCTCTGTTCAAGTCTGTGCCACCGAGGGTCTGAATTCCTCATAGTACTTTCGAGCTATAGCAACCGCCTCACTGCTCCGCTTGAGAATGACTTGATACTCGGGGTGAGAGTCGCCTGCCAACGAGGCAGCTTTCGAAAAAAACTTGTTCACGCTGTCCACGTCGCTTCTGTAGAGAGAGATCCCACCGGCAATCCTGTAAGCGACCTCCGCTCTCAGCTTGTTTCCCTGCGCCTCGTATTCTTGAGCATCCCCTACCACCCGCTCTAGGGGCATCGTGATTTTTTTCGGATCAAGGAACATGAGGCGGGACATTGCTCCATATAGATCGCTATCCCCACCGCAAAGCTCTTTCAATCTGTTGCCCGCCGCGGACTCAGCACTGCCTTCGATTGAGGGGTCTTTCTGTTTCGGCCTTCCAAAGCCGAGCTTCAAGGTGTTCGGAGCCTCCTACTTCCTCAATCCCCGTTAGTGAGCAATTTAAAGGGATTGAGTTGCTAGGAAGCATAGCTAGGAGCGAAACAGAGTGAACAGAACTAATGAGCGTTGAAGACAAGATGATTCGCAGAAGAGAATCTAAAGATAAGGCTCGCAAACGAAAGAGGGGACCGTACAGAAAATCCTCCAGCGGAAGGGTCATCAAATTCTGAGATCCTTCGGTCACATAGAGTAGCAAGAGTGAACATCGTTTGGCTCATTTGTTTGGGTAGTTGGTCCAGAAGACCCGCTGGGACTTCGATCCTTTGTGTGGTCAGTGTTGGATCGGGATTTTTCTGTACTTCGCTATGCTGCTCGGCTCGATGGTAACAGTCTCGGCGCAACTGTGGTGGCCGAAACAGATTGTGCAGTGCTCAACGTCCCAACTGGGGTCGACCTTTCTGCACGTCTCGCACATGAGGCCTAGGGCACGAATGTCCGTACACGCTTGACAGAACTTTCTGGACACATCCAGCGGGTCAGGGTTACCGACAAGAGTCGAGGCGATATCCCGGCTCATCTGACGGACTTCTGCCGCAGTTCCCAGGTCGACAGCCTCTCCGCGAACCTGGTGTCTGTATTTGCTGACTGCAGCTTGTGTAATTCCCAACCGTTGGGCGACAAGTTCCTGCTTCATTCCATAGCCTTCTATCAGTTCACGAGCTATCATTGCTCGTAATGCAGGAATGACCGATTTCGCTGCAACTTCACAAGGAATAATCAATAAGACGACGAGGACAAATAGCTTGTAAAATCTATTTAAACATAACTTATGTCATAATCCCGAAGAGTCTTACCTTCCGTCCGAGATCGCTCACAATTAGCAGTCAGCCTAAGCACTCAGTCTTACCCCCCAAGGAACCTATAAATCAAAACGGACATGCTTGTCTATACGAAGAGTATGGTCACTGTCGACGCAGTCGAAAAGGAGCTTGAGAAGGTTGTTGATCCGGAGCTCGGGCTTCCGATCACCGAGATGCATCTAGTTGACGAGATAAACATCCAAGAGAACGGGGAGATTTTGATCAAATATCATCTGACTGCGCCGTTCTGTCCACCCATCTTTGCGGAAGACATTGGAATGAACATTAGGAACCTTACGTCGAAACTTGAGGGTGTCAAGAAGGTCACGGTTATTCTCCACGGACACGCCCTCGCTAACGAGATCAATCAGAGAGTCAACCCCGGCTACACTCCTCCCCCAGTCCAGCCTGCAACACCAGCTCAGACCAAGGCCTGAGCTAGTCAAGGCCTCCACGTACTGGTTCATGTTCGATCCGGAAATATTCGTGAGGAATCTCTGGAATGCTTCCTTCTAGGCTCTACCTGAACGCATCGTATAGGAAGGCTCCAAGCAACCCTCCCAGAACCGGGCCAACGACATATATCCATAGATTCCCTAGCGGGGTCAGGCTGAACACTGCTGAAGCGAGGGTCGGCCCCCACGTTCTAGCAGGGTTAAGGGACGCCCCAGAAACCGGGCCGAACATCCAGATGATCGCTGCCAGAGCGAATCCTATGGTGACACCTGCCCGGCTTGGGTCGGCAGCCTTGTCGGTGGCCCCGAATACGGTGAAGACGAGAATGGCAGTACCGATCACTTCGGCTAGAAGCACCGCTCCGATTCCGAATTCAGGGCTTGGAACGGTATCTCCAAGGAAGGTTGAATGAGCCGCCCGCAGGAGTCTAGGGCTGTTGCTAGAGGTCCACAATGCGAGCTGAATGAAACCAGCAACGGACGCGCCTGCAAGCTGTCCCAGAACGTACGGTGCCACCTTCTTTGTCTCCATCCTCCGTGTAGCCCAATGAGCTATTGTCACCGCGGGATTGATGTGGGCACCGGTCAAGCGACCTATAGTGTACACCGCCAACAAGAGAGCTACTCCGTGGGCGAGCCCGATAAAGCCGAGTCCTGCACTCGTTCCCCCGACATCGAGCAACGTGACAGCCATAATTGTCCCTGGCCCAATCATGGTGAGAAGAAAGGTCCCATAGGCCTCAGCCAGTGCCGCTCGTCCCATCCTATTCATGGCGAAACGAAGTCTCGGTTGACTATGCCTATATAGCGCTTGTTTTCAAGCGGCCTGCTCGCTGTCTAACATAGACCAATGTTCGCTATCAGCCTTAAGACCGCGAACCCTCGAAGGGCAAAGAATTTTCTATGCTAGACGATCCCTATTATGCGGGAAGTTGACAGTAACCAACAGTTTCACCTGGATGATAGGCGGTCCTCAGGGCAGCGGGATCAACTCGGTTGCCGAGAACTTTGCAAAAGCATGCATTCGGGGAGGACTCCATATCTTTGCTAACATCGAGTATCATTCTAACATCAAGGGGGAACACAGCTACTACAGGCTCAGGGTAGAGTCAAAAGCGCCCCGATCCCATGTGGACTGGGTAGACTTACTCGTGGCCCTCGACCGGGAAACACTCTTTGGCGACATGAACAAGGCTCACCCTACCCATCGAGGGCACAGACACGAGGTCAGCCCTGGAGGTGGAATAATCTACGACCGCAGCTTGAACCTAACACCCGACTCTTTCGGGCGTGATGATATCAGACTCTTTCCGATTCCCTACATGGATCTTCTCGTCGAGGCTCTGAAAGAGTTCGGAAAAGACAAGGAACTTAGCAAATACCAGGTGATGGTCAACACGATTGCTCTAGGCGCTTCCCTCGGCCTCGCCGATTACGACTTTGACCTCGCAACCGAGGCGATCAGGGAAGGATTCACGGGACGCAAAGCAGCTCTCGGAGACCTAAACGTCAGCGCCGCAAAACGCGGATATGAATATGTAAAGACGAGTTTCGGCGAAGATGCTTTTCCGATAAAGCTGCGAAAGCAACCGCTCTCTGGAAAGAGAATGATGATCAGAGGTGTACAAGCGGTGGCTATTGCGAAACTCAAGGCGGGATGTGGATTTCAAACCTACTACCCCATCACACCAGCAACGGACGAAAGCGAGTACCTGGAGTCCCACCAGAAAGACTACAACATGATAGTCGTCCAAGCAGAAGATGAGATTTCCGCCATTAACATGGCCACCGGTGCGGCTCACGCTGGTCTAAGATCTTCTACCTCTACCTCTGGCCCGGGCTTTTCTCTTATGGCCGAAGGGTTGGGATGGGCTGGAATAACGGAAGCTCCTGGACCAGTTGTCGTGCTATATCAGCGGGCAGGTCCTGCAACTGGGCTACCGACTCGGACGGAGCAAGCAGACCTGAGATTTGCACTCCACGCTGCACACGGAGAATTTCCCCGGATAATAATTGCACCGGGTGATGTGGTCGAAACTTACTACGACACGTTCGACGCTTTCAACTACGCCGAACACTACCAAGTACCTGTAATACTTCTAACCGACAAATTCCTGGCGAGCACGTACCAGGATATACCTCCTTTCAACGGCGACAACTTGAAGGTCGACCGGGGAGATATGGTTCGAGAATCAGATCTGGCCACAAGCACCGATTATCGGCGCTATCGCTGGACAGAAATGGGCATTTCACCTCGAGCAATTCCGGGTCAGAAAGGTGGAATCTTCTGGACGACCGGAGACGAGCATGACGAGTATGGTCATATCACAGAGGCGCCGGATATCCGAATCAAGATGATGAGGAAGAGAATGAGAAAAATCGAGCTTGCAGGACAAGTAATTCCCGACTCAAAAAAGGCAACTCTATACGGATCCAAGTCTGCTCCAATTACGCTTGTCGGTTGGGGATCATCCAAGGGCGCGATCCTTGACGGAATGGAAGACCTCATGAGCGACGGGATAGAGACAAACTTTCTACAGGTGCGATATGTCAACCCTTTCCCAACAAACTTCGTCCAGCAGGCACTCGGCCCAGCCCGGAGAAAAATCGCGATCGAAAACAATTACTCGGCACAGATGGCAGGACTGATCCGTGAGAAAACTGGTATTGCAATGGACAACAATATTGTGAAGTTTGATGGAAGACCGTTTTCCCAGAACGAAATCTACGAGGGTGTCAAAGAGATAATAAAGAACGGAATCAAAGAGGTTACTGTATCTCATGCTTGAGCTGAAAACATACCGGACACAGGTTCACAACGATTGGTGCCCAGGTTGCGGAGACTTTGGAATCGTCAACGCGATCCAAATGACTCTCCTGGAGATGCAGCTGGAACCTCACAGGGTTGCAATCTTCTCCGGTATCGGATGTTCAGGCAAGACTCCGCACTTTGTTAATGCCTACGGGTTCCATACACTTCACGGTCGTGTGCTTCCGATCGCTACCGGTGCCCGTCTTTCTAATCCTGGACTGACCGTTGTCGCTGTGGGTGGCGATGGAGACGGCCTAGGAATAGGAGCAGGCCACTTCGTTAATACGGGTAGAAGGAACCTAGACTTCACATACGTACTCTACGACAACGGCGTCTATGGGTTGACGAAAGGTCAGGCGTCTCCTACGCTGCCGAAGGGGGTCAAGACAAAGTCCATGCCTGCACCTGCTATTATTGAACGTGTGAACCCGATCGCCATGGCTGTCGCCTCGGGCTACACCTTCGTTGCGCGAAGCTATGCTCTGGACGTTCGCCACTTGAAGCAGACTCTCCGAGCAGCAATAGAACATCGAGGAAGCGCGTTCGTAGATGTTCTGCAAACATGCCCGACCTATAACGACATCAACACGAAGGAGTGGTATGGGGGCGAAGATCTTCCGGTCAAGGCACCAAGGCTCTACAAGCTGGAGGACTCAGGATACAATGGTGTGGTTGCGGATCCCTCGACTGACGAGGTTAACACTAAGAAGGGAAATGCTCTATTGAAATCTTTCGAGTGGGGCGACAAGATACCGATCGGCGTATTCTTCAAGATGGAGGTACCTACTTTCGAGGATCAACTGGCTCTCAGAATGCCCGCCTTGAAGGACAAGCCTTTCGTCGAGCAAGATATCTACAACCGTGATATTACGCCGTTGCTGGACGAGCTTACCTAGCTCGAAAGAATCTCTACTCTCCTTTGATTAGCCAGGGACTTCGAGGACTCCACCACTCTTGCGTCACGAGATGCTCTGTGCAAGACCCCCTCCCCCGGGAACGATTCCTTGTCTGGCAATGATTTTGGGCGAGACAAGCCGGTCAGAGCACGATTCAGGCTTAGATGGGGAGGCAAATCTAAGGATTTTAACGGGTCATCCCCGAATGATTAGAGGGAAATCTAGAAACCCCCTCCCATTTTCAAGATCAGGGCTGAAAATGAGCGATTCTTCGCGATAGTTCTGTTCGCATACCTCCTCAAGGTGCAATGAACCGGAGCCGGCTACCGTGTCTAAGAGAGGTTTATCGAGACATTCTTGGTTCGTGTGTAGAACTCTATTGAGCGTATACCATTTTCATGTCCTATTCCGCTGTCCTTGTAGCCACCGAACGGAGTCTGGGGAAAAGTCACCAGATACTCGTTCACCGCCAGTCCCCCAACTTGGAGACGAGCAGCGAGTTCATGAGCGACTTTCAAGTTGCTCGTCCAGACTCCCCCGTAAAGCCCGTAATCTGTCTCATTGGCCATGGCAACAACCTCGTCGAGAGTCTTGAACTTGGTAATGCCTAGGACCGGTCCGAAGATCTCGTCGCATCCGATTTTCATCTTTCCGTTGACGTTCTCGAAAACGGTGGGCTCGACGAAATTTCCCTTCTGCAGTCTCGGGTCAGATGGTTTCTTCCCCCCGCAGAGAAGAGTCGCCCCTTCCTCGAGGCCGTCCTTGACAAACCCCAGAACTACATCTTGGCGAGACTTTGAGGCTAAGGGTCCCATCTCGCTGGTTTCATCCGTGCCGGGCCCGATTTTTATCGTTCGGGTCTTGGCGACGAGGTCCTTTACGAAAGCATCGTATACGCTCTCGTGAATGAATGCTCTAGATCCAGCCCAGCACATCTGTCCGGCATTGGTGAAAATGCCCTCCCTCACACTTTTAGCGGCCTTCGCTAAGTCTGCGTCAGGGAAGACAATGTGAGGATTCTTCCCGCCCAATTCCAAAAGTACCCTTGTGACATTTTTC
>VBAY01000005.1 GCA_005883085.1 Candidatus Bathyarchaeota archaeon | reverse complement strand
CGCGTGGCGTAAGGGTTCCCTGGTGGTACAACTGGCATTGGCAGGTGCGTATATTACTGTTCTGTGGTCTAATCCAATCACTTAGAACACCGCCCACTCTGGTGGATATCTTTTCCTACACTTTTCTCTCCTGCGATTTCCCGAGTACGCTTGATTGGTGCTGTAGATGGCAGTCACCTTGTTAACGATGGCGGCGAGATATTACATATGAGTACGACAGAACGTTTCGGATGCTCTTCGACTATATATCGAATGGTCTCCCTCCATTTGGCACGTTGTCCGCCAAATCCAATGGCCACAAGGTGTAAGCGAGTATTTCGCAAGCAGAACCAGCCAAGTGAATTGGACGAATTTCCACCATTACACGTTGGAAGAGCTTTGGCTCTAGACACATGATTCTTATCAAATTCTAACTCAACACCGTCCAACACGTTTCTTCTGTCGCCAGCTGGAAGCGTATTCGCGTCACATGATCAATTATCGCAGATTGACTTGCCAATTGAGTTGCGACCATTTCCTCTGTTGTTGTTCCTAAACGTCCAGGCTATATGCAACAACGGTACTTACTGAGTAATCTCGGGATAGCTACGGAGTGAAAGCAGATGCCGGTAGAATTTGAGATGCGAAAATGGTGCGCGATCGTAAAGCTCGAAGGATACACGACTCCCGCTAGCGCACGAGCACTAGTTCAAAAGTTTCACAATATCGTCGAGGGCTTCCGAGATGAGGGGGTCGACCTTGACGTCTTCATGCTCGTGGAGGATGAAAACGAGCTTCGATCCGTGGACGAATCTGTCACCCGCAAACCCGACAGGACGAAGGAAAGGTAAACTCTCACACTAGAGCATCGAATTGAAGGTGAACGCGCATTAAGTCCTTGATGTTAACTTGGGAATTCCCGCCAAGAATCATAGGCGGCATCTCGACTCACGTCTACCACCTCTCAAGGGCTCTGGTCGAAAAAGGAACCCCGGTTCGCGTGATAACTTGCGACTTTCCCAATGCCCCTGCCGAAGAGATTATTGACGGGGTCTCAGTATCGCGAGTCGATAGCGGCCGCGTTCCCGAGTCCAATTTTCTCCTCTGGATCTATCATTTGAACTCCCAGATGATCTCGAAGACGACTGAGCTATTCGAGACTGAGAGATTCGACTTGATACACGCTCACGACTGGGTTGTGGGAAGGGCGGCTGTGGAACTCAAGAATCGACTCGGTCTTCCGCTAATTTCTACAATTCATGCGACCGAGATTGGAAGGGGAGGTAGCTTAGACGGTGAGTATCGCAGGAAAGTGAGGGACATTGAAAGGCTACTGGTGGATCAGAGCGATGGGATCATCTGTTGCAGCAACTACATGCTCGACCATATTCAACACGTACTCGGTGCGGTCAAAACCAAGATCCGCGTTATCCCAAACGGCGTCGAATCATCTAGGTTCAATGGCGATCGCCAGCCACAACTCATCCTGACTGGAATTTCTGAAGACAGAAAAATCATACTCTGCGTCGGCAGGATTGTTCGCGAAAAGGGTATCTTCACACTCCTGGATGCTTTGGAGGAACTGCGAAAGCAGGGGAAGGACGTCAGCCTCGTCTTCGTAGGTGAAGGCCCACTCAAAGAGGACTTGGTCAAGGAGGTCCTCCGGAGGAAACTGAGTGACCGTGTTAAGCTCGCAGGATTCGTTGACGAAAAGAAACTAGTCTCGCTTTACAATTCAAGCGATGTGTTCGTTCTAGCATCCCACTACGAACCCTTTGGAATGGTCGTACTCGAAGCAATGGCGTCACGGATACCAGTTGTGGTCTCAGATGTTGGAGGACTCTCCGAGATAGTTGAAGATGGAATAACCGGAGTAAAGGTTCTGGCCTCGGACCCTCGTGCTCTCGCAGAAGGTATTCTTCGAGTGCTCGACAATCCAGAACTGGCTGAACAGATGACAGAGAATGCCTACCGAGTGGTTCAGGAGAGATACAAGTGGGATCTGATCGCTGAGAAGACACTCAAAGCCTATAGAACGGATTCTGTCAAACCACCTTCTTCGACAGCAGTAGAGGATGTTGAATTTCTCAGCGACCCAGCACTAGTACAATTCCTCCTGACAATAGGTGCAACAAACGGGGAGGGAGCCGTCAGCGCCGGGGAGATAGCGTCTCTAATCAAATCCCCCGAAACTCCTGTGAAGCTCAGCCTTGGAAGGCAGGCCTCGCTGGGATATGTGTCAACAAAGCTCGCCCCAGACTCAGCGAGAGTTCGCTACCACTTGAGTCCAGTCGGCATAATCAAAGCCTGCAGTGACATGTCATGAGAAACGCTCAACTTCTGTCTTCATCTTCTCTCCATCAAATCATCGTCAGTTACTCTCTACTCATCAGCAGACTCAGTCTCGAAGGAACTGCGAAGGACTCCAATCAGGATGAGCGATGAAAACTGCAAACAAGCGTAGAAGCAGAATCATTAGGCTGGTCCTCCTGATGGCAGTCTTGGCTGCTTCGCAGACCATCGGCTTCGAAACATCATGGAAATTGCAGACAGTCAATGCATCCCTGCCGAGCAGTTCTGCTTTCCAGTACATAGTCACGATCCTAATGGAGAACAAAGGGCTCTGCGACGTCACTCCAAGCGTTGTCTCTGGCTGCAGCTCCTCGTCAATACCCGCACCATACCTAACCACACTGGCTCAGACCTACGGATTCAGTACTCACTACACGGCTGTGGATCATCCCAGCGAGCCTAACTATGTTGCGTTGTTCGGGGGAAGCACGTTCGGCTACACCTCTGACGGCTACTGTTGTTTCCAACTTAATGCGCCAAATCTTGTTGACCGACTAGAGGCGGCAGGGCTCACCTGGAAGGCATTTGCCGAGGACGCTTCAGGCTCTGGAACATGTAACTTCATGCCGCCCAGGGCGGGAGATCATTATCCGTTCATCGACTTCAGCGACATGAAAACATCCGCGCGATGCACCGACATGCTCACTACATCATCGCCCTCAGACCCAGAGTTCCTAGCCGCGCTCAACGGTGTAACGCTACCAAACTACGTTTGGCTCACTCCAAACGACACCGACAACATGCACAGTTCATCAATCGCAATAGGAGACGCCTACCTCGCAACACTAGTCCCATTGATCCTGTCCAGCAGAATGTTCACCACCCAGAAGGCAGCACTGTTCATCGTATTCGACGAAGGACACGACTTTTGCCCAACAGGCAACAGCAATAGTGACTGCGTCGTCGCGGAATGGTCCGGCCCGGCAGTCAAAAAAGCCTACAGCTCTAGCACTTCCTACAACCCCTATTCGTACCTCTCAACTCTCGAAGCGAACTGGAATCTTCCAAGTCTAACTTCGAACGATGCTTCAGCCACTCCGATGACAGAGTTCTTCGGAGCCTCGCCACCACCCAAGCTCTCAGCCAGCTTCACCGACAGTCCATCTTCCCCACAGACAGGACAGACCGTTTCGTTCACCGGCTCAGTTTCAGGAGGCAGCCCGCCCTACAGTTATTCCTGGAGCTTCGGTGATGGATCGACTGGAATGGGATCGTCTCCGCAGCACACCTACTCCTCTACGGGAACACTCACCGTGGCCCTTACAGTGAAAGATAATGGCTCGCCCCAGCAGACCACGACATCTCAGCAATCTCTAACGGTCTCGGGTGCGCCTCCTCCGCTGACCGCTAGCTTCGCCTACAGTCCTTCTTCTACCCAGGCAGGACAACCGGTCACGTTCACAGCGAGCGCCAGCGGTGGGACGTCTCCTTTCACGTTTAGCTGGTCCTTCGGAGACGGATCGACCGGAACAGGCTCTCCGGTAACGCACACGTACTCATCGGCAGGATCATACACGACTGCTCTGACGGTCAAGGATAGCAGTGTCCCACAGCAGACAGCTACCTCTCAGAAGGCAGTCTCTGCTACTAGCCCGCCCCGTCCCATATCTGCGACCTTCACAGTCAGTCCGTCTTCGGCTGACGTTGGACAATCTATCTCGTTTACAGCCTCTGCTTCCGGAGGGGCTCCGCCTTACAGTTACTCGTGGAGCTATGGAGATGGTTCTGCGGGGACAGGTCTCCAAGTGACCCACACTTACAATAGTGATGGAACCTACCAGGTCACACTGACAGTCGCGGACTCACTGGGCAATGCCGGGACAGGATTATCGCCGGTCGTTATTGGAATGGCTTCCCTGCAAGATGGATTCACGTATAGTCCTACTAGCCCGCAACCAAGTGATAGTATCAACTTTACAGCGTCTGCGAGAGGCGGGACTCCACCATACTCCTACTCTTGGGATTTTGGAAACGGAGCCTCAGCCTCGGGAGGCTACGCAACCTACTCCTATGCATCGGCCGGATCCTACACAGTGACTCTGACCGTCATCGATTCTGCGAACCGTTCGAATAACACTTCTCAGAGGCTAACCATTTACTCGCCCGCTCAGCCAGATTTCAGGCTGAACACGGGTCAGTCGACCCTCAACGCTCAACCGGGTTCTGACCAATCACTAGCTATCACGGTAACGAACGACGGGGGTCCTTCGGGAACAATCATGTTCAACGCAACGATCTCACCAGCTGGGCCTCAGATCTCGCTCAACCCAGCAAGCATTACTCTATCACCTGAAGGTTCAGGCTCTACCAGTCTGAACGTAAACGTCGCTCCAAACACTACTCCCGGACCTTACTGGATACAAGTGAATGCTACCAACGGATCCGTAACGCATTCTGTCACTGTACAAGTCGATGTCGCTCAGCATAGCCAGCCGCCCACGTCAAGTCAGCCGTGCCAGTTCTGCCTCGTCTCAACTGCAATCATTACCAGCTTGGTAGTTGCAGGCACGGCAACACTTGTCACCCTTCAAATGCGCAGACGAAGAATCCCAACGTTTCGAGTCAGCACAACGAGCGAACACGATCCAAACAGAGCTGGTCAGCGTCTAGGGAGGCCGCTTCAGTAGCTTGAGAGTGTACATGGAGCAGCTTCGGCCCGACACTCTTGAAAACCTGGCTACGAGTTACAGACTGGGTAGCGCTATCCAGTCCGGAAAGCCTGCGAAAGGCGCACACTACGTTGTGTATCGACTCCGCACGCCGCGTGGTGATTTTGCCCTACTCAAGC
>VBAY01000130.1 GCA_005883085.1 Candidatus Bathyarchaeota archaeon | reverse complement strand
TACAAGCACTTCATTGTCCTTGGGAGTAGGTTTCTCAACTTCTTTGAACTGAAGGACGTCTGGAGGCCCGTATCTTGGGCAGACAATCGCTCTCATGCATGGTCCCAAGGAACTAGGGGTCTGTAGGCGTTTTTTAGGATCGATCATCCATCCGCTTGACCGAGAACAATTGGCAAGAAGGAAAAGCCGCGCCGAAATGCTAGCAGCCATAGTCATCAACCGTAGATATTTCAGAGACTGTTGACCAAGAGAGAGAAAGATGAGTTCTGTCTCTCAGATCCAAATAAGGGCGCGGCTGGCCAAGCCCCCAGACTATCTTCTGGGAAAATTCCCGCGTTATGAGCGAGAGTTCTTTCACGGCTATGCGAAATTCATCCTTGGACTGATACTTTCTCAGGAGATCAGGGGGATGTTGAGTGTTCTGGTTTCTTCAGAGGGGATTCGTTCGGATCGATCGATTGATCTTCGTGTTATGACCTTTCCGGCTAAACAATTGAGACGACAACCGTCCAGAATACTATACGGAAGCTACAGTCACTCTCTGGCCCAAATCAGCCTCTATCCGCTGAGAATTAGCAAAGACAGGATTCGAAGGGAGGGGGCAAAACTGTTCGTGACTCATCTTAACGATCTTTCTGTTGCGCAGAGGAAGCTTATCGGCGAGATCGCGACCGCGGCAATCTCCACTCTCATCCACGAAGTCTTGCATGTGAAGTTCCAGCAGCGAAGCCTTGTCCGGTATATCGAGGAGGGAATGGTCCAGAGGCTGGAGAAAACGTACATGAGACAGTGGGAGGACAAACTCGACGGGGTCCTAAGATCACAATTCTCGTCTGGTATCGACAATGTGATGAATGCAGTATAGGCCAATGATGCTCGGCGAGTGAAGTCCAAGTGACCTCACCCGAATAGGATTGTTAATTCGCGGGGGAACCTGCCCGAGGCTAAATCGTCTAATCATGAATGGTCGTCATGATATAGGTTCCTCCCGCTAGGACGGCTCCGCTAATTGCAGCAAACACCAACCGAATAAGCAGGCCCGGGCCTACGCATTGTACGACCCCTTGCGAATCCGTGCAACCGGCAGAGGGTATGGCGGTGAATGATAGGATTAGGGAAACAAGTCCAGTCAGTATCATAAATATGGCAACGAAACTCTTCGCATCTTTGCTGGCCATTACCTTCTCGGAACCAGAACGAGCATTTAAGCGGGGTCGATTGGTTGAACTCAGAAGTTCGCTGGGGGAGTTGTGAACATGCTTCTAGAAATGAGTGAGGAAAAAGCGAGACACATGCTCGAACTCTCCCGCACACTACGCTGGGAGTTCCCCACTTCCCAAGGCACCCCGATCATCAGAGGCCAAGCTGCGAGCCAGGATGTTGAGCAAGCTACCAAAGAACGAGAATCCTATGCGAACGCAGCGCGCGTCCTCTTGGAGAACGGAAACGAAGAGGGGGCGATCGAGATCGCTGCCAATGCTTGGCGGCTTTGGATAGTGGCCCGTGACCTCGACGGCGGACGGGCGTTTCTGGCCTCAGTGCTGGAAAAGGGCGAGAAGAAACCATCACGAGCCAGATCACTGGCACTGTATGGTGATGCTTTGTTGGCTTTCAGGCAGGGAAGGATTGAGGAATCAAGGCAAAGGAGCCAGGCCGCGCTGGACGCGGCACTTGCGGTAGATGATCGCGAGGCGTTGACACTCGCATACCTTGCGGTGAGCCGAATAGCATTCGAGGACGGCGAGTATGCCAAATCTGCCAGCCTTGCCGTCAAAGCCAGAGAGTTCGCGCGTGACCTTGGTCCGGCGATGGGACAAGCACCCCTATTCCTTCATGCCAGCGCGACCCGGCTCATAGGTGACTACGATCAAGCAGCGGCACTTTTTGAACAGAGCCTCGAACTCAACCGGAAGATCCGGGATCAAGGAATGGTGGCGGCGGAACTTCAAAATCTAGGCTTTGTCGAGATTCACCGTGGAAACGTCGACGCGGCCGAACGCTACTTCACCGAAGGCGAGAAAATTGCACCGGCAAGTGATCCATATAGCACCGCGATGAGTATCATCAACAAAGCCGTCATAGCATTCCTGCGAGGGAACAGGGACGAGTCGCGCAGTCTACTGCAGCGTGCTCAATCAGTATTCAAAGAGGCCGGGATAGACCCCGGAGCAGATGACCAGTTCGAGATCAACTGGCTTCATGGGCAGTTGACCACCAAGAAGGCTAGATGACGAGATCTAGCCCGTACTGCTAAAATAGGAACTTGTCGCGAACGGTCGTCATGGTCTTGGTTGTTTCAAACAGGATACCGGTGGCGAAGGGTTGGGAAGAAGACTTTGAGCGCCGATGGAAGCAGAGAAAGTGGTCGATCGCACAATCCCCAGGGTTCATCAGAACAGAGGTCTTACGACCGATGAAGGCGGACCACTATGTTGTGATGACGTATTGGAGGTCGAAGGAGGATTTCGAGCGGTGGACTGAGAGCCAGGCGTTCATGGAAGCGCACGCGAACACGCCGCCGAAAGAGGCGTTTGCTGGTCCTAGCCAGTTAGAGGTCCACGAGGTCATAGCCGAGAGTCCCGCTGCTGCTAGCACGGGCTAGTGTATCTCCAAACCTTTTTCTTACCGTAATATAGCACCGCTCTCAGTGAAGTGTTTACGCGTTGAAGGCAGCTGAGAATTCGAATACTTGGTGGGAGAGGGCTAACAAGAAGCTCGAAGAGTCAACACTGAAGACCCGGTTCACTTTGAACAAGGATGGAAGAGTCGAGGTCAACCCTCCAGTCCTTCCGGCCGACTATGAGGAGACGCGACTGCTCTTCGAGATAGTGGACGATGTTTTTGCGATGCTCGAAGAGGAAGCTGAAGAAGCAGAACTAGACGCGCCCGACAGCTAGATCTTGCGTACTGTCTAAATACGCGAATTCCCATAGTCTTCTCTGAACCTCGTGCACCGATCTAGCTTATCGAATATTGTTTTCTGCCTCACACTGATTCTCCTAGTGCTTTTTCCTTCGATTCTTTCCACTCATGCGGTTATGGCCTATCTTCCTGCCGTTGTGCCTGGACAATTTGCCCAGTACAGTGTTCTCAAGTATTCGTGCCAGTCCTCTATCCCCCAAGTTTGCCAGTCGTTCGCAACCAACCTAAACGATACCAGGTACGCCGCAGATCAGATCGTTGGAGTCTCTAATCCATCGGTCACTCTACAGCTCATCTCGATATACAAGAACGGAACAGGCGCACATGCGGGAGGACTCGTGAATGTTGCGACAGGCGCATCTAATATCACAGCTTTCACTCTCGGTACTAGAGATTATTTTGTGCTGGCGGGAGGCCTTGAAGCTCCCAACCAAATTTGGAATACTCTTTCGGCTCCCAGCTTTAATAAGACCGTCAACGAGATGGTTTTAGGCTCTCCGAGGAACGTAAACTTCCTCAACTATTCTCTTCCAGGCGACTACCTGGGGTTCTCGTATTTGCAATCTCTCGGTTTTGCGTTTGACCAATCCTCGGGGTTATTGATCGACATCAACTCCTCCGTTAGAACTACCATTCATGGGATCCTCGAACTGGATTTTGCGATAGGCATGATCGACAATAATGTCTGGCGGGACGCCCACATCCAAGATTTTGACCTCGCCGCTGATCCACCAAGTGTCAATGTTGCAGCAGACAACTCCGGCAATTCGACCATAACCCTTCACCGACTGTACGGATTCACTGGAACTGTCAGTCTCTCAACCACGACGTCCGCTAGCGGTTTATCCTGTTCCGTTTCTCCAAGCAGTCTTCCGATGGGGGGCTCGGATACGTCAACGCTTTCGTGCAGAGGTTCCCCGGGAACATATACTGTCACGGTCGAGGGAAATGGAGGATACTCGGTACATAGCACGTCGATCACCGTAACTCTGAGCGCTGCGCCGATACCGGCTCAACCAGCTAGCATTCTCTCGAATCCTCTGTTCGACGGTGGA
>VBAY01000129.1 GCA_005883085.1 Candidatus Bathyarchaeota archaeon | reverse complement strand
AACTATGATCTAGCTCTCAAAGCGTTAAGGGTCATCAATGATCCATACAGGCCAGACGAATTCGCAGTGACAGGTTTCAGAGAGGTCATCTATCCGAAGATGGACAAGGCAAGACGAGAATTCGAAGAACTCGTAGAGCCGGGACAACAACTTCCTATAATGCCCATGATCACAACATCGTCTCAACCATAGATTTCCTGTCAGTCTCGTTTTCCCAGAAATACTACGAAAGCGTGACGTGTCTCTTCCACGCGATCCTAAACAGTTCGGTCGACAGAGAGGGTATCGGTTATATCGCGGGAAACGCTTCTAGCTAGAATTGCCGGCCAGCTATTGAGTTCAGAGATCCGTCCTACCAATCCTCTGACAGAAGTCTTAGCAAGGCGACAGTACTCCCAAGAATCCCTCTATAGGGCAGCGCTCAAGGACACTCGATTCTCTTCAGGCTTTGGGATGTTCCCGCCGCCTCTTCCACGCAAGCCAAAGACCGGAGGTTCGATAGCTTGGATCCTATTGAAATTCGGTTTCGTAGGCGGATTGGGAATATTTCTCAACCAGTACGTTCTGTTTGTGTTAACGGGTCTCTACGGCGTTTATTTTCTTTTCAGTGCGATCCTCAGTAGCCAAGCAGCTGTTTTCATTAACTTTGCTCTGAATAACTTTCTTGTCTTCAGATCGAGAGAAACAGCTGGGGGGCTTGTCCGAAAAGCCCTGCTTTTCAACGCGGTTTCCTCATCTGATCTGCTCCTAAGAATTCCCCTACTCTTTGGCTTGACAACTGCCCTGGGCGTTCCCTACCTTTGGTCTAACCTTGCGAGCATATTTCTCACGTTCGGGGGAAGATTTCTGTTGAGCGAAAAGAAAATCTGGGCCAAACGGCCTACGACTGGAAGCAATTTACCGCGATAATTCCGCGACGGCGTCGTTCTTCTAGTAGTGTCGCACGAAGGTTTCGACTGGATGGACGAGCTCTAGTAGGGGTTGAAGCTGGAGTCGGAACAGTTCTCCTGGCTGGGTCTTGGAGAATCCGTTCTCTCCTTTTCGAACCAAGTCTTCGACAATGGAGACTCGTTTCTTAATGTAATCGCTCTCATCGGCGGCGGGTAGAGGACCGAAGACTTCGGGTGATGCAAGTCGAACCGCTGCGTACATTGACCATGCAAGGTCGCGGATCTCCCACTGAGCGTCAGGAGCGCAGCGGAGATTGAAGAAGTGAATGAGCTGTCGAGGGCTCATGCTCATGACAATGTTCGTGGTTGCCGCGTTGGGCCGGAGGTATCGGCTATCCTCTGCTTTGATGCCTTTGGAAACGAGTCCTTCCTCGGCCTGGCGAGTCAGATCCATAACGTCTTCGAAGTTCAGATCTAGCCTGTGTCCCTTTATTTCGACTGGGACCTTGAGGTCTTCCGGAACTCCGGGCGGCTTCAGGTAACCGTAGCTACGTGTGACTTTCACGTATCTTTGGCTCTGTTGGCTGAAAGATGCTATTCTATGCCTAACGATCTGGTGGCTTGCTGCTCTGCTAATGCCTTGCAGGTCGAACGTGAAACTTCCATGACGTAGCATGCTCTCCTGGCTCATCTTCACACCGGCCCCTTCCAAGTTCGCGTTGAGCTCGGGATAGTTCGTGTAGCTGAACAGAATTGCTTTGCTTGCCATTCTCATCCTAGCTTCTTGCGGTCGGTAGTGACAGTGCTGAGGCGATTATCGGGGCTGCCTTGTTCAAGGTAGCGACGAGTTCTTTCGTCAATGGTAGGTCGTCGGTTCCTCGCGCTAGCTCGACTAGTACTCGCAGGTTTGTTGTGATGAGCCATCGCTGTTCGTCGATCTGGCTTGTCTCGAAGAACTTCGATGATTCCATGAGGAAGAGGATCTCCTTCTGGTCAGCCTCCACCAGCCAGGTGATGCTATTGTGCTCAAGGATATCGTAGTGTCCCAGCTCAAGCGCACGCTTCAACAATCCGCCTATTCGCTCGGCATCGAAGATTTTTTCCCCATCCAACACCTTGTCATGCGAGGTGTGGGTGAACAGCTCATACCCTGGGTGGGGAGAGTAGCATGATCGCATTGCGGCGGCGCATACCCTTTCGAGGTCAGGCTCGTAGCCAACGAGGCGAACACGCATGACGAGAAATCCTTCTTGAGAAGGGTAGATGCTCAGCTCCAATAAAAGAGCTACCGCCTCATTCTTGTAATCCGGATTCTTCTACGGAGCAGAAGTGTGAGCTAACGCGTGTCTTGTGACTGAATGATGGTTTTGGAAGAGACAGCATCCTTAGCTACGCGGTTTGTCTATAGCGAGAACGAACGAGTCAGGAGACTGTTGGTCAGTGGCCGAAGATGAAGGGTCCGACAGCGAAGCAAGACAGGAACGTGAACAGGACCCTCCAGATGATGCGAGGATAGAACCCTTCCTTGACATGCGAGACCCTACTTTTCGACGAATCCTTCGGTCCGCCACGAGCAAGTTCAACCAGATGATATGCCCCTTGATGGCATCTGTTTGTGTGCGGGACTTGTGTATGTTCTGGAACGACCACTCGAAGTCCTGCTACATTGTCGACACGCTGAAAATGAACATCTACCATACTGTCTGCCCGAAATGCGGGTCCACGAATATCGAATTATCAGCCAGGGAGCAGCGTTCCGGGAAGGCGAAGCTGTACCGCTGCGACACATGCGGCAATGAATGGGGACAAGTACACTAGGCTACATGTTCTTCCTTATGGTCTTACCTTGTTTCGGAGGCTAAAGGGGGCTTGTGAGGATCGCGGACATTTCCTCGTGAATTTGAAGCAACTGTCGGGTTAGCTCTGCATTCTTCTATCAAGCTTGGCAAAAGCAGAGACCCTTCCTGTAACCATTCGCGATGATTCTGAAGTGACAGCACGCTTTGGTACTGACAATCCCTGTCCGTAACTGTCTATTTTCCTGTCAGATGGAAGCAACCCATGAGAACCACCGCTCGCCTATTCTATCTTTTCATTGTTGCCAGCCTTATTCTCATCCCAGCCCTGTCAATCACGCTTCACGGCTCTTCACCGGCCCAGACTTCAATATTCTACTTTCACAAGCAGACATCCAAGACAATCAATGCCGTCACCACAAGCCTGTGGTCCAACACAACTAGCCTATGGTCGCCCTCGACCCAGAGCGAACAGCGAAACTTGACCGGCGGCCCCGCGGTCTTCAACTTTTACAGCCAGCCGGTTATGACCGGAAACGTGACCGTCCAAGGCAACGTCAACTTCACACTCTATCTCCAGGCCTCGTCAAGCACCGGCGGCGGGACGGTTATCACTGCCTCGTTGGGCGAGGTTAACATAACCGGTGCGAATGTCTTTGTGGCTAGCGCCACCCTCAACAGCCCAGTCCACACAGTGTTGCAATCCTACTTCTTGTCCTCATCCACCGGTCCATTACAAGTTCAGGCAGGATCCATCCTGAACTTCACCATAACAGTGAACGCTCCAAGTTCTACAGCACAACTATTCATGTACTACGATAGCCCATCCTCACCGAGTAGCAGCTCGGTAGATTTTCAGTCCAGACTAGGCATCTCCACTAGTGCAACCTACGATTCGACGGGAGTGCAGCGCAGTGCCTTCAGCAAGAATGTAACATCCACAAGCCGGGAGGTTATACTTCAAGCGCAGGCATTCGATACTCTTGGACTCTACGATATTATCTCCGTGAAAACCAACATCACCTCTCCAACAGGATCATCCTACGCAACCAACGCTCCATTAGTGCGGATCAAGGGGTCGGACACGTCGAACGCAGGAACTTGGGAATTGAACGTCACGTATTCGAACACCGATCCAAGTGGCATCTACCAAGTTACCATCGCAGCGATCGACAATAATGGAATAGTCGCGACAAGCCAGCTTTCCTACTCTCTCTACGCCACATGGCTGCTGACTATTCGGGCTATCCAGTCTGACTCGTCACAGACGCCTGTTCCAGGTGTCCAAGTAGCCGTGTTCACGTCCGGGAACCCGGTATACTTCGGCATCTCCAATTCCACTGGGTACGTCGTCCCGCTAGCGATCCTTCCGGACAATTCCACTTACACCGTTGGCTCATACTGGAACGGAATACTGGTCAATCAAACGAACCTGTTCCGCCCGACTTCGATCTACCTATCAATAGCAATTCCTCTCTACCAAGTGGACTTCAGTAAAGCCTTCACTGACGGAAACGGAAACACTCTTCCAACGTTTCCCTCGAAGTTCCACTTGGTCAACCCTGACGCGTCCTACACGGAAGCAGACCCGTCAGGAATCTACTCTCTTCCTGCAGGAACGTACACTGTGTCAGACGTGACCTGGAAAGGTGTGGATGTTTCTCCTTCGACCACGTCTTTCGACCCGAAATATGGCACACCAACATTCAAGCTACGGATCTACGACCTTGCGGTTCAAGTCGTTGACCAGACTGGCCACGCCGTGGGAAGCTCACAGGTGATCGTGTTCCTCAACGGGCAACTACTTTCCCAAGGAACAACGGACGGTAACGGGGCCCTCAGCATACATGACCTCCCGGTGGGTCAACTGATCGTCATCGCGAAGACCAGTGGACAGTCGGCTTACGGCCGAACAGAGGTCACGTTAGGATCGAATACTAGCGTGCAAGTCCGGCTACCCCTAGCCAATGGTGGATACTCAGTCGTGAGTGCGAATGCCGCATGGATCATCCTTGCAATCGTTGTGGCGACAGGTGTATCTTCGGGAATCTTCGTTTACAAGCGTGTCTACAAGGCGAGAAAAACGGAAAACCTGAAACAGGCTGCCCGATAGACAGAGATGGCCTGTCGCTGCAACTATCGCTTAGTCTTCTTTCGCCTCGCGGTCAAAGGTGGCCTGAGGCTGGGTCAGCAGAGGATTTTGAGCTGGGACCCGTCTAAAGATCCTTGGGGCCCACCAGTTGAGCCTCTTCATGTAGCGCATGATCGATGGGACGAGGTATATCCTTACCAGACCAGCATCGAGCATAACGACTATGAAAATGCCCATGCCAAGCTGCTGCAAGAGCGGAATACGAGATAGCATCATCGTAGCAAATGCTCCTGCTGTCACTAGTCCGCTCGTAGTGATTATCGGACCGGTGTGCTCCACCGCGTTCTCAATGGCGGCGTCATCGGAGGAACCCTCTGTGAAATACTCTCTTATCCGTGTGACTAGGAAGATGTCGTAGTCGAGACCGAGCCCTATCATTATCACAAGGAGCATGATGGGAAGCATCCAGATGATCGGAGATCCGAAGAACAGCTCCGAGATGTAGACAACAGCCGCGATAGCCCAGGA
>VBAY01000046.1 GCA_005883085.1 Candidatus Bathyarchaeota archaeon | reverse complement strand
CGAACCATCTCGTCAACGTTGAATGAGGCGGTCACTGACCGAGCTTCGACGCCGAGCCGTATCTTCTTTGTGCGGCCGTACCGGCCGAAACTTACTACTCGCGCGTTTAGGACGCCCATGATGTCCAGCTCGTTGAGCAGTCCGCTGACTCTTCGCTGGGTGAGGGGTTCGACTGAACCGGCGCTGCACAGCTCGCGGTATACCTCGTATACGTCGCCTGTTACCGAGCTCTCTTTCCTAGTATTCTCCAGCTGCATTACGGAGATTAGTAGGATTCGGGAGTGGAGTGGGAGGGATGACAGGGCTTCTGTCACACGGTCATGTTCGACTTTCTGTTGTGCTTCGCGGACATGGTTTTCGCCGACACGTAGCTCGCGTGATCTTTCGGCAATCTCAGCGGCTACTCTGAGGAGATCGAGTGCGCGTCGTGCGTCACCGTGTTCTCCTGCAGCCAGGGCCGCGCAAAGGTGGAGAGCGCCTTCATCTAGAACTCCGGATCGGAAGGCGAGTTGTGCCCGTTCCTTCAGAATGTCATGTAGTTCGTCTGAGGTGTAGGGTTTGAACACGACTTCCTCCTCTCCTAGCGAGCTTAGGACTCTCGGGTCCAGGAAGTCTTTGAAGTGGAGGTCGTTTGATATTCCTATGAGCCCGATCCAGCCTTCTGTCAGCTTCTCGTTTATCCTGGTTAGCTCGTATAGTAGACTATCGTCTTCGCTTCTCTTCACCAACGCGTCTATCTCATCCAGGACGACGAGGAATGCGGAACCGCGTGATTGGAGAGCGCTTCGGAACCGGTCTAGGAGCTCGCCTACTGCGAGTCCGGTAAATGGGACTTCTCGACCGAGAGATCTGCACAGGTCGGCAATGACTCTGTAGTTTGTTCCTGCGAGACGGCAGTTGACGTAGCTCGTATCGAGGGCTCGTCCGTGTTCGCGAGCCTTCCGCTGTAACCGATCTAGAACGAATTTGGTCACGATTGTCTTTCCTGTTCCAGTTTTGCCGTAGGCGAAAAGGTTCGACACTCGATCTTTTGTCAAAGCTGGGGCGAGCACGGATCCGAGCCGGCGGATCTGCTCTTCCCGGTGAGGAAGCGTTGCGGGCATGTAGTCATGTCTGAGGAGGTTTCGGTCACGAAAGACCTCACCTCCCGCCAGAACCCTCTCGAAGATGAGATCCAATCCTTGCTGTGACAAGCCTGAAACAGTCCGGTTTTCTGCGAGCCGGCTTCCAGTGGAATTAAGGGTTCTCGTACAATGATTTCAACTGGACAAACCAAAAACCCGATCATCGCTCCAAATAATTCCTGCCTAGAGACAGTTTCCCTTCAACCAGTCCTGCGTCACGAGATGCGCTGTGCAATACCCCCCTCGTTTTTCTTGAGAAGATTTGCTGTCTGGCATTGATAATGGGCGAGTCTCGTGATTCAGGGCAGGGTCTGGGCTTTGACCACAGTGCAAGTTAACGTGTAATCTAGGTCAGTTCCCGAACGATTCCCGGGCAAGTCTGGATCCCGGGTCCCAGATCATGGATCAGGGCTGAAAACGGGCGATTTACGATACAAACTCGCGACATTTTGTTCGTGACAATCTCCGGAGGGTCGAGCGGCTGGAATAGACATTGCACTTTGCCATCGGATCAAAGCATAATGCGCTTGAGAATCCCAAAGATGTAAGACCTGGGAAGCCGGTTTCATGCAGTTTGACCAAAATGACTCAATTGTCGGAACGAACGAACCCCAAGCTGAAAGGACTCAGGGTCTCCGTTCAGTTCAGCAAAGAAGAACTGCAGAAACGACGCTATTTCTTGCCTCCAGCAACAATAATCAGTTCCTACGCGGGGAATGATAGTGGGTCGGAAACGGTATTCCACGTCCTTCAACTCGACGGTGCAACACCGTTCACACTGAAAGACGAGCCTGTGGTCGGGAAACCTAGACTCCGCCGACGTTGGATTTTTGCTCGCTCCAAAAGCGGAGCCTTAGAGAATTTCCTTGAAGGATCAGCTCATTCCGAAAGAGTTGACGTTGTACTCTACGTGAAACCAGACGATTGCCTTCCCTGCTCAGATATTCTCGACATTCATAATGACATTCTAGAAATCTGCTCCGGAGTTATCGCGTTGATGCCCGAGGAGAAGCGCGGTCGAACGAGCAAAGTGCCTCGGACGAGCATAGGTGGAAGGACGCTCACGATTGCAGTGGATAATAGTGAATGGCTTGATCTTGCTCCGAAGGTCCAGTTGAACAGTGTAATAGAAATCCAACTTTGGATGGGAGCTAATCAGCTTCTGAACCAGTGGGGCAGCAATAGCTCAAGCAAAGAACGTCAGCAACTAGGAATCGACGTTTCGGGAATCAATCCAGGGTTGAAACTCATTCAGCTTATACAAGAAACCAATCTGTACCACTTCGCAGGAATCGCAAGACGAGTTCTGTCGAGAGAGTACTTCGACCCAACATGGCAAAGAGACAAGGAAAGGCGCGAAATTCTGCTCGACTGTGGATTGCCGATAATCTTTGAGGAGATAATTGACCCTGGTGAACCGGTTATCCACGTTCAGAAAGATGGAGACGCCTTGATAGGCTTGGGCTATCTATTCGGATCGATCGCTTTCCCTGGAACACGATTCCGAACCTTTCTGGTGGGAAGGGTGATTGGGATTTACGGACATGGACTTTGTCCCTCCTTTTGTTCTGCTGGACGTTGAACTTATGCCCTCTTCCACGAAACCAGAGATCAGGGTCGGTTATTATTCCAAGGAGCAAGAATCGCTCAAAGGGATTGAGCTTAGTGGATATTTCCCCCCAAGCTAGACTACAGGGCGGGGGCCCGGTCGCGAGCCCGGTCCTTAGCCGACCGCTTTCTTCACGAGCGCGGCGATCCTTTCTTCTTCGGCGGCGGTTAACCCCTTCAGCGCGAAGGCGGTCGGCCACATGGCGTCTTCGTCGAGGTTCGCCTTGTCGCTGAAGCCGAGCGTTGCGTACCTGGTTTTGAACTTCTGCGCTGCTTGGAAGAAGCAAACGACCTTGCCGTCCTTGCCGGCAGTGGCATATGCGGGCATCCCGTACCAGAGTCTAGGCGAGAGGGCTGGCGCGGTTTCCTTGATGATAGCATGGAGCCGCTTGGCCATGGTGCGATCCGGTTCCGGCATCTCGGCGATCTTCGCGAGCACGGCGCCTTCCCCGTCCGCCTTGTCCGCCCTCAGCTCTTGGATGCGATCCTTCATCGCGCCGTGTTCCTCGTCCGTGAATCCCTTGAACTTCTTGCTGGTCGCAGTGGTGCTCTTGGCGGACTTCTGCGTGCCCTTCTGCGCAGGTTTCATGAAATTCTGTTCGTCTTCAGAGATTAATTACTTTTCACGAGTTCATCCCTTGCGTTTCAATCAGCTTCGTCGGGCCCTTGTTGTAGGACAACCCCGGCCACGATGGCTAATGCGCCGAACCTAGAGAAGAGAGTCAGGATGCATCTAACTACAACCAGCTGAGGCACTCCCCGAGATATTGAACCAGGATCGAGCGGATACCATGGATAGCTGCCTAGGAACGAATATGGTAGAAACAAAGACGCTATTGGTAGGGAGCTACCCAACAGGTTCGCCAGGCCTCGAAACCGCAAGACTCTCGGCCGGTTCAACGGCTTGACGAAGAGAAGCGATACTAGCAGAATCGGGAAAAGCGTGAACACTTTTGCTCTTGGGTCTCTGCCTATCAGCCATGCGGGCAAAGCAAAGGCGGAGAGCGGGATCAGAATCACTATTGCTAAGACGTGTTTTACCAGGAATTTCAATAATTGAAAATCATGATCGTTCGGACTAAAAGGTCAAGTGTTGTCTCTCTCAGATGACACTGCGTAGCAATTCGCTCAAATGACACGAGTCCCACTTCTTTGCAACTGAATACTTTACTCAAGAGCAATACTTTACAGTAGTAGAACCAAGGTCATCGCAAGGGTGGTTTGAGATCGAAGTAGCCGATGGAAACGCGCCGAAGAGCCAGCTTCCAGACTTTGACAGCCTCTGGGATTACGACCATCCAGGCGCGACTGAGAGGAGGTTCCGCGAACTTCTCCCCGCGGCATTGGACTCGAGAGACTTTCCGTATCTGACACAGCTTCTTACCCAGATAGCAAGGGCGGAAGGCTTGCAGCGAAAATTCCAGGACGCTCATAAGACGCTGGATCGCGTCGAAAAGGCCATGCTCAAGGCAGAGGCGGACGATAAGACGAGGGTCCGGTATCTGCTCGAGCGTGGAAGGGTCTTCAACTCGTCCGGAAAGCGGGACGAGGCCAGGCCCTTGTTTCTTCAGGCATTAGATCTCGCTGTCAAGTCCGAAGACGACTTCAACGCCGTAGACGCCGCTCACATGATGGCGATTGTCGAACCAACCGAGAAACAGTCGGAATGGAACCTGAAGGCGTTGGACATTGCCGAGAATTCCGCGGATGAAAAGGCGCGGAAATGGAAGGGCAGTCTCTACAACAACCTAGGCTGGACCTATTTCGAGCAAAAACAGTATGAAGAATCCCTGCTCATGTTCGAGAAAGCCGTGGAGTTCCGGGAAAAGGAGGGCGATCCGAACAAGATCATGATCGCAAAATGGTGCGTTGCCAAGTCTCTTCGGATGATGGATCACACGGAAGAAGCTCTGGAGATGCAGCGAAGCTTGTTTGAGCAGTATCAGGCGGCTGGCAAGAAGAGCGGATACGTCTACGAGGAGATCGCCGAATGCCTTACGGTTATGGGTCAAGAGCAAGATGCTCTGGGATGGTTTGCGGCTGCCTACGAGGAACTCTCAAAGGATCCACGGCTCGCAAATGAGCAAGACAGGCTGAACCGGCTTAAAGAACTTGGAAAAGTTGGCCGGCCAGAAACACCCGGAAGTTAGGGCGTCTTCAGAGAGAGAACCCCGTGATCGTGTCGATTGAGGAATTAGGACTCGCGGCTCTGTTCGCCCTTGCTTTCGCCAACGGAGCCAACGATGTAGGAAAGAGCGTGGCATCGTTGATGATGCCAGGACCCTCAGGCTCGCCCCCGAGAAAGCGTAAGCCACTCATCTGGGGAGGCTTCTTCACTGGCATTGGAAGCGTCTCTGCAATTTTGATCTCAGGTAGACTCTTCACTGTTTTCACGCCCCAGAGCCTTCTACACACTGCGCCTGAATCGTCTTTCGTTTTGGCAGCGCTTGCTGGCGCGACGTTATGGATTCTTGCGGCGACTCTTCTCAGGTTGCCAGTTTCCTCGACGCACGCGATCATAGGCGCTCTGGTGTTGTTAGCGGTCTACCTGTTTGGAGTATCAGTGATACAATGGGAGTTCCTGCTGTACAGGGTGGTATTGCCCTTGGCCGGGGGACCCATAGCTGCGCTTGTGGGAATATACATCATCGATAGGCTGACACGTCGAACCGGGTTGCCAGGTAAACCACGGCCGCGACTTGCCAGCATTGAGCACTGGGCGTCCGGGGCCGCTGTTTCCTACGCGAGAGGGATTAACGATGCTCCAAAGATGGCGGCTCTGGGAGCGTTCTTTCTCCTCGCAAATCCCTCTGAGGCAGCCTGGGTTCCATACTCGATTGTTGCAGTAGCGGTCTTGCTCGGCTCACTGGTACTCGGTCATCGGGTGGTGGTGACTGCGATTGGCAGGCATGCGGCGCTAGATCAGGTTCAGAGGTCGAAGGCTGGGGCGGCCACGGCTCTAGTGGTGTCAGCGGGGGCAATCTTTGGGGCACCCATGTCGACGACCCAGGTTCACGAAGGATCCAACGCTGGGATCGGTGGACGCCAGAGTGTCATCAAATCTTCGCTTAGATCAATGCTCTTGCCATGGCTAGTGACTCTGCCCGGCGCTGGCATACTCGCTGTTGCCGTGTCTTATGTCGTGGCAATGATCTAGCATATGATTCTGCGGGGACGGGAGGCACGAGATACAGAACGCCCTTAAGATCACTTTCCGATTTTCTTGTCGATCGGGCTGAGCGTTCTTGGCATTCGGTATTCTCATCGATGTTCCGCTGATCGTGGGAGGGTTCCTCCTTATGTTCCGTTTCAGGAAGAAGCTTGCGCTTGACATATTGCGAGTGAAGCTTCCCCCTCTAGCACTCTATCTGATGCTGTCTGTTCCATTGATAATTTTCGAGGAACAAATTGACTGCATGCCCGCATGGTGCGGCACGGTCGCGATACCACCTACTCTTCCGTTTATCCTCGTTGAAATGTTGGTGCTTGGAGGAATAGTATTGTGGCGGCACGCCAAGAATGTCTCACGTGTTACCCTCTACTTCAGCATCTTTGGAGTATTCTGGGAGATCTTCCTCGGAGGCCTTGTTGGAGCTCCCCTAATCATCATCGCGCTTCTGGCGCCATATGTTGGAGTCGGTTATGCGTTCATATCGATGCTTCCGCTTGAGGTCCTGATTGGAGGAGTGAAGACTCCCAGCGACGGAAAGACGGTTCTCGCAGTTCCGTCCTTCCACCTCTGTAGAAGTCTATCGCTCGAACTAGATGAACTTCAGTTCTGAAGGAAAGAAAAAAGAAAAATGGGAAGATTGGATCGAATGGTCTAGTGCTTCGTTATCGTTAGTGTTATTGTGGTTGAGTGGGTGAGGCTGCCGCTTGTCCCGGTTACCGTGACGGTAAACGTTCCCGTTACCGTCATCCCACCGTGGCCGTTGAAAGTTAACGTGGACGTTCCGCTTCCGCCTGAGGTTACCGTTACACTGGTTGGGTTGAGGCTTGCAGTAAGTCCTGCTGGTAGCGCACCAGTCGACAATGTGACAGTACCAGAGAAACCGCCTAGCGATGTTATTGTGATTGTTGTTGACGCTGATCCGAACCTATTCATCGTCAGGCTGGAGGGTGATGCGCTGATGCTGAAGTCTCCTGTTACGGGAGCGGTAACCGCTAGAGTGTAAATGGCGCTATGGGACAGGGTTCCGCTTGTGCCGGTGACTGTTATGGAGTAGGTTCCTGTCGGAGTGCTAGTGGTGGTTGAGATCGTCAATGTGCTCGTGTAGGTGGGTGTTCCGCTTGTCGGGTTCACGGTGGCTGTGAGGCCTGCGGCTGATGGACTGATGCTTGTGCTAAGCGAGACTGATTGGGTGGTTCCGCTGACGAGGCTGACTGTTACGGTCGAGGTTGTGCCTGATCCCTGGGCGACGGAGCCGCTTGTTGGATTGAGGCTTACGCTATAGTCGAAGGTTCCTGGCGCGCTGAATGACGCGATTTGTCCGATGACCGTGTTCCAGTTCTGGAATGTGGTGGACTTGCGGTATTCGCCTGCGACCCAGAATGTTGAGGACGAGGTCGGGGTCGGGTCTGTGGCGGCGCCGAAATAGTCACCGTAACGGCCGCTAGTGTCGGCGGTTGTGCCTGCTCTGATCACGGCGGCTGATTGTAACGTGTTCAGTGGATCGCTAGAGGCTCGTCCCGTGGCCATGGCTGATGGAAAGATGCTGCTGGATGACCTGCCGAAGGAGACGACAAGTTGTCCCTGATAGCTTGAGACTGCTGGGTAGAAGTAGTACTGGCCACTGGCGGAGAAATCGAAGTCCTGCGCCTTCGTTGCCGTTGCGCCTGAGGTTGTGGCCTGGACTAGGCGTAGACATGTTCGAGTTGCAGAGTCACCGCTGGGGATGCATGCATCGTTCCATGAGGCCCATAGGCTGTTTGATTCCCAGACAACGCTCTCGACACGGTTATCGTTCGTGGCCAATGTCGTGCCGGTGCCGGGTTGCGCCGCATTCGGCCCGATGACGCTCGTCGCAATCGAGAAGCTGCTGGAGCTGACTGTTACAGTCGCAGGTGGAACACCGGTTAGAGAGACTACTGTCTCGGTATTGGTCTGGCTTGTCGGACTTGGGATGCATGTTCCTGTACAGTCGGTTACCATGTAGAAGGTCGTGGACGAGGAGAGATGTTCTGCGGGATGCAGTGAGAACATGTTCGAGTCCGGCGTGTTTGTAGCAAAGTGGATCGTTGAGGCTCCGGCAACAAGCTCTGACTTGTTGAGGACCCAGTAGTGGACGCCGATGAAGGAAGTGCCGGCGGTGTTGAAATCGTTCACGGAAATTACGTACTTGTCATCGTTGGTTCCGGTGACAGGCTGGTCAGGAAGACGCCCACTGTCCGAGACGGAGTAAAGGTTGAAAGTGCCTGTGGGATCGTTGCTTGTCGAGACAGCGAACACTACTCGGCTGTTGGGAATGTCAATGATCGACGCGAACCATCGCCCACTGCTGGAGTCATAGGAGACTTGCGGGTCTGACATTGACGAGGCGGGTAGGTTGAAGAAAGTGTCGAGACCGAACGTGGCCTTGGCAACTGCTCCAGCTTTCGTGTAGATTATGCCGGCAAGGTTGACCATCTCGAAGACATGGTTTGGCCCAGCACCGACAATTACGTCTGGAGGCGAACAGCCACAGGGATTCGGTGATCCACCTGGGGCTCCCTCGAGGATGAGACCCACGGTGGTGGTCAGTGGTGAGGGAGTGCTTGGTGGAGTTGCAACGGTTTTTGCAGCCTCGTCTGCTGGGACATAACCGGTTTGTGCGGCTTGCGCTTTGGCCTGATCGAAGGCTTGGAGGCCCTGCGAGTGCAGGGGAGCCTGGTTCATGTTGACGCTCGATTGGTCTGTCTGCGGGAGAGTACTCACATCGACAGTGCCGATCAGACTGGTAGTTCCCGGCGTCAGCGTGATAGAAACGGCTGCCGCTCGGGGTGATGCGGTTGGAATTAGAAGGAGAATGCTGGCGAAAAGGATCAATAGTACGCGACTATTTTTCATGAAAACCGTGCCGTATTCGGTTTCGGATTTAACAGTTCCGGAATACCTGATCATCGGTGTCGTGGTCAGAGTGTTGTTGTGTGTGTTCATCGCAGAACCTGACGTAGATTTTCGAATCGTAATTCTGTCTTCTTCTGATTCCTATAGTGTTTCTGTTATTTCTATGGGCGAGACAGCAGGTTTCGTCTCGCTTACGAGGTTTTCTATTATGACTGGTTCGATCGGGTCGGAAAGGTTGAACCGGAATATTTTCGAGTAGAAGTACAACTCAGCCTCGTAGGATCTTTTGATGTTTTCTGCTCGCCGAAAACCGTGCTGCTCCCAGTCGTAGGCGATGTAGGCTACGGGGAGGCCCTTCGCCTTAACCGCTTCAAAGATCTTCTCGGACTGGTCTGGAGGCACGACCTTGTCTTCAAGTCCTTGGAACAAGATTAGAGCTGAGGATATGCCGTCAACATGGTCTATCGGTGATCTCGCTCGATAGATGTCGCGGCGTTCGGGATAGGGTCCAACTAGCTTGTCGAGGTATCGGGATTCGAACTTGTGGGTGTCCTTCGCTAGGAGTTCTAGGTCGCTGACGCCGAAGTAGCTTGCACCAACCTTGAATGTGTTCGTGAAGGCTAGGGCGCAGAGGGTTGTGTAGCCTCCAGCGCTTCCTCCGCGGATACCAAGTCTCTCTGCATCAGCTTGTCCACGACTGGCCAGGTATCGGGTGGCGTTAACGCAGTCTTGAACGTCAACGATTCCCCACTGATCGTTGAGTCTCTTCCGATACTCTCTACCGTATCCGGTGCTGCCGCCATAGTTGACGTCTACAACCCCGATTCCCCGGCTTGTCCAGTATTGTATCTCGTATCGTAGGGTGGATGGGCTGGCGCTAGTGGGCCCGCCGTGGCTTACGACTAGGAGAGGAGGCTTCTCGCCCTGGGGTGCTTCGTATTCAGGATTCTTTGGAGGATAGAAGAACGCGAAGGCTGTTCGTCCATTCTCCGTGGGAAACTCGATCGCGTTTGGAATCGAGATGTACTCTTTGCCGACGGTGATCTCTCGGGATCGGTGTAGTATCTCCGTCTCTCTGGATGAGAGGTCTATCCGTACTATGGACGAGGGTTCCGTGGCTGATCCTCCGATCAGAAAGACATGTCCGTTTTTCGTGGCTAGGTTGCCCCGGTCGATCTGACTGATCGACGTCTCTATCGGTTCGAGTTTCTTCTTCCTAAGGTTCAGGCTGGCTAAATTCCATAGTCCATTCTTCGTGTAAGCACAGACGATTCGATCTTGGGACTCGAAGACGAAGGTGTGTGATCCGAACCCCCACTGGGGGAGGCCGAATTCAGCCTCCATCGGGTACAGCGGTTCGACCTCACTGTTGTGCCAGCGGTGGAGGTTCCACCATCCCGTCCTGTCGGAGCTGAAGTATAGCTCGCCGTCGGGTGACCATTCTGGCTGATAGATGGACTCGTCCAATCCTCCCGCAATCTTTTCCGCTTGTCCTAGTGAGCCGTCTGGTTTGACATCAGCAATCCAGAGCTCTGTTCCGTCCCAGGGCATGTTGGGATGATTCCAGGTGAGCCATGCTAGCTTGGTCCCGTCGGGGCTGAGCCGTGGGGTTGAGTAGAAGTCGTTTCCGGAGAAGAGGATCTTGCCCTCGCTCTCATTCTCTGGATCAAGGCTGACGATGGTGTTGACGGCTTGTGGGGTCTTGAGAGTATGGTCTTCGCGTATCGAGATTATGCGGTTTCTCTTTTGGTCGAATACGCTATCCGCGTATCTCATGTCTACTAGGGGTGTTAGAGGCCGAGGGTCACTCGCCGGGTCTTGGCGGTAGAAACGCTGGTCGGTATAGTTGGAAAAGTAGACTGTTCCGTTCTGGACGAGGTAGCATCCGCCCCCGTACTCGTGAACTCTCGTTCGTGCACTGAAGCCAGTAGGGGTAATATCCGTCAGCGTGCCATCTGGTTTTCTCTGGACAATTACGTTCCGGCCCTTGTTCGCGGGACGAAGTTCATTCCAGTAAAGATCCTTGCCATCAATTCTAAGCTCGTCAAGACCGACATAGGTCGAGGCGAGGAGATCCGCAGTAATGGGCGATTTCCAGGAGCCGTAGGGGGCGACATTTCGAGGCATCGGAAACACTGCCTAGTCCTAGCAGGTCTGGAATAATAGAGTGTCTAATATCCCAACAAACGATGGAAGTTGGATTTAGGAAAAAACGAGGGGTTTTTTGGGTATCAGTAGCGCGGTTGCGGAGCTAGTCTGGCTGGTTTGAGGACGCACCGGAGATTACAAGGACTGAATTCTGATTCAGATCGTTAGCACAGCTGCTGGATTTGCAAATGTAGTATTCAGCCACATAGATTAGCTCGGTTCGAGGATTCACTCCTACATCAATGGCCCAGGCGGGAGCTTTGATCGTGGCGGTGACAGTGTTGGTCCTGCCATCAATTACGGAAACACTGCTGCTGTTGCTTGTACCAACGCTGTTCGCTACGTAGACCATGTTGGATCTCAGGTCAACGCCTACTCCGTATGGTTGAGGCCCAACGGGAATATTGGCTATCACGGTATTGCTTGAGCCGCCTATGACTGAGACTGAGTTAGATCCGCCATTTGAGACGTAGACCATGTTTGTCCAAGGGTTGACGTCAATTCCCAAGTGGTAACTAGCGCCAGTTACAGGAATGTTGGCGATGACCGTGTTGGACTTGCCGTCTACTGCCACAACGTTGCTGCCGGAGCCGTCACCAACATAGATTCTGTCAGTTCTGATGTTCACGGCGACGGGCCGGGCGGATCCTATGTACGCTGATAGAGGTATCGTGGTAGTGACCGTGTCTGTCTGTCCGTTGATTACTGCTAGGGCGGCGGGGTCTGAACAGCCCACGTATACGGTGTTCGTCCACCAGTTGACGGCCACGTTATTCGGGCTGCCGGAGCCGCAGACGGGTATGCTTGTTGAAAGAGTGTGGGAGCTGCCGTCGATTACCTGGACGGTGCTGCCTAGCGAGTTTGTCACGTATACTCGGTTGGTTACTGGGTTGACGGCGACTTTGAAGGCGGATGTTCCGGTTCCTGTTGAAATTGTGGCAGTGATGGTGTTGGTGGTGCCGTTTATCACATCGAGGTTGCCTTCAAAGTTTCGCGTGGTCGCCACGTAGATCTCGTTGGTTAGAACATTGACCCCGACTCCCAACGGTTTGAAGTCCGCTGGGATTGTGGTGACGACCGTTTGAGCATGGACCATGGGGGCAACTGGCATCAAGACAACGATGGCGAGGATGAGGAGTGGAAGAATCATCGTTCTAACAAGCTTTCTTTGCCTGTTCGCTATAGTTGACAACATTGTTTTCGGTTTGCGCTTTACCCCTGATAATATTAACCCTGCGGAAAATGGCTATCAGGATATTGCTCACGATTTATTTCTCGCTATGAAGGTCGATGTTGAATCCCCGGTCATCTATTGAGTCATTTCTCAATAAGATAGAAACCGTTCTAAAGAGCACTAGTCAGAATTAGAGACGATACGAAGCCGTATCGCCTTGCTGGGCATCATCGTGACACGAGTGATCTAGCAGTTTCTGTCCAGTCACCCTTTTATCAAGCCACGACAAATCATCGTCGACAATGCAATCTGTTACTAGCAAGGTGAAACCTATTCCTGAAGGTTATCATTCCCTCACTCCTATAGTGAGTGTCGAAGGAGCGTCGAACTTGATAGATTTCCTCAGGCAGGTGTTTGACGCGGAGGAAGAAGAGAGGTTCACCGGGTCCGATGGTCGAATACGTCACGCCGAAGTGAGGATCGGCGACTCAATCATTATGATAAACGACGCAACCCCAGAATTCCCAGCGGTTCCTGCAATGATCAATGTGTACACGGAGGATGTTGATGCGGCCTACAAACGGGCGCTCGGGGAAGGTGCAACTTCGCTGAGGGAGCCGTCTGACCAGTTCTACGGAGACCGGACAGGAGGCGTCAAGGACCAGTACGGAAACCAGTGGTGGATCGCCACACATGTCGAAGACGTTTCTCAGGAAGAACTGGAAAAGCGAATGAAGGCCCGCGAATCCCAATAGACAGTCCTATTACAACTGTTTTTGAAACGAGTTTCATCTGGGCTGGGCAGGACCCCCCCGGCCGGAGCGCCGAAGAGGTCTGGTCGGTTTTAAGAAGAGTCTAGTGGGTTAGGGATAGGACCTCTTCACGCAGTTCCCGCGGGACGCCCTTGTTGAAGTTCTTGGTGGCGAGTTCATTTATTGTGTCCAAATGGGTTTTCGCTTGGGCCTTCAGCACTGAAGCTTCGTCGGCTATGCTCTTGATTCTTGATTCCAGCGATTGCTTCGAGGTTCGGGCTCTAGTGTATTCTGCTCGTAGTTCGGATCGTTGGGATCTGAGTTGCCTCACATTGGGGGAGCGTAGAATCTGACTTCTCGCCGCAAAGGCTTCTTTGGCCTCTTTCTGAATTGGTCTGAGTGACCCGTTTATGATCCGTTTTGCTCGCTCGAGTGTTTTTCTCGCCTTTTTTTCTCCGAGCGGTAGCCTGTTTGTTTCAATGGACTCGCATACTCCCTCGAGCGAGTCGGTGAGTTCCGGATAGCCGTCGGATTCCTTGGCCAATGTCGTAAGTGGGGCTTTCACATATCGCGTCAATACTTCTATCGCCTGTAGATGGACATGCACCTCTCCTCTCTGATGCAGCGACAGAACCTTTGTGAATAGTCCGCCCAGTCTGGACATTTCTTCGTTCAGGAGCCTCTTTCTCAACGCTTTGAGTTCCGCTTCTTTGGCGTTGAGAGCTCGAATCGCAGAATTAGATTCAATCCGTTCGATCGCCTCTAGAAGCGAGCCCTCGTTGTGGATAAGCTGGTGAATCTCTTTTTCCAGCTGGAGGCGGGAATTCTCAAGATTCTGTAGCGTCGTGAGATGCTCAACAATGGTCCTGGAGTGTTCTTGTATTTGGTCACGGGTCGACGTGATGTCTCGGGTTCTTGTCCGGAACTGGGACGTCTGGTGATTGATGCGTTGCAGCCCTTCTATCTCAGCTCTGAGCCAACCTCTCTCCGAAGCGTAATGTGAAGCCATCGCTTTTACCGATTCGTTGTAGCTTGAACCAGCCGCTCGTAACAGCCTTGTAATGCTCGTCTCCAGTTTCGATATCGATTCGTTGGGACTTGATTTCAGAAAGTCACCAGATGCGGTGACGATCTCTCCGGAGACGCGGTTTAGTGCCATGGCTGCTCGGAGCCGGCGGGAATCGCCTAAGCCAGACATGTCATATTTGGTGTTTCGAATGAATTCTCGGCAACGACTTTCCAGAGATGAAGCTAGGGAAAGCGCGGCCTCGGCTAATTGTCTTGTTTTAGCTTGAACAGGCTTCAGCTGAGGGTCGATCATCGAGCTCGTCCAGTATTGGAGAGCCTTCTCGACATCTGCAGCCTTCTTACCCTCTTTCATGGTTTAGTTTTCCAGGATTACAGAGAAGTACGCTCTGACTGTGGTGGAGGAGGCGGAGCCGATCTGGAAGTTGCTCCCCGAGACAACTATTCCAAGGAGTCCGGCTAGGCTTGCGAGGAATGCGAGTAGTTTGAGTTCTTCGTCGCGGTCGAGCATAGGTCATCCCGTCGATGCTTTCACCGAATAATAGCGAGAATTCACACTTTGGGAACTGATTTCAAGTCAAGGTCGGTGTAGTTTGCGTGGGCTTGTCCTGAGAAGTCTATCTTAGTTTGGGAGGTAGGAGAGGTGGTCATTGCCAATACGCTCCCAATAGAAGCAAGGTAAAGGCTATGCCGGCACCTAACACTTCCCATCGATCCACGTTGTAATAGTGTTCTCCGCGAGACCAATGTTCTCGGAAGTTCCTTCTCCAAGCATTGTAGCCTGCTGTTGAAAAGAACACCGCTACGCTTCCGAGAAGCAGCCCGACGTTAGGCAAACCTAGAAGATCCGCCAAGAAGTTCGTCCGAGAACCTGTCTAAAGGGCTCGGTTGAGAGTCTCAAGCCTTGGTTTGGTCGAGCTTCGATGAAGCCGTACCTCATCGATCCAATTGCAACCTCACATTCAGGGTCCCGTAGCTTGTCCGCGCAAATTCCCTGGCGGTGTTGTTTGAGTCTGGGAAGTTAGAGGAGTGGAGGCCTTGTCGGCGCTGTCTGCGAAACTGATCAGATAGGTCACTATGACGGCGAGTAGGAAGGCGTTGGTAAGATGGACGACAATTGCGACGCCTGATGCGAAAGAGAACAATCCCAGTATTCCTTGAATGACAAAATCGACGATGGCGGCGAGGCCTACTTTGAACAGGGTGGAATCGACGCCAAAGTCTCTCCGTGCCAGCACGGTCGCAGCTATGAGCACGATGAAGGTTAGGGTTCCCCAGACAAGGTGATAGATGACATCCCAGCCTAGGACGAAAGAACCGCCTCCAAGAATAACCTGAACGAATATCATCATTCCTACGAGGTTCGCGGTTATCCGGGTCTGCCGAGTATGCTGCAAGACTGTGGAAAGTGTGCCTCTCTCAGGATTTCAGATTTTCCTATTTACGGAGGCTCGACCATCCCAAAATTTGCTAGGTCTTGCGAGATATCACTGGTCTGCTTACCTTCAGATATGGTAAGGGATGGACGATGCTTGGGGTCCACTTCTCTCCCCATCTCCGGTACGCGGACAAGATATCGCCGAGGTCTCGTCCCTTCTCTGTAAGACTGTAGACGACCGAGAAAGGTTCGGTGCCGGTTACTCTTCTCTCAACGATGCCCATATTCTGCAAATACTTCAGAGTCCGAGAAAGAGTTCGCGCGTTAAGATCGTCAGGCTTACCCTTCCTCAACAGATCGTTGAAGCGGAGCGGGTTGTCGAGGAGGTAGTATGAGATGAGGATTCGCCACTCTGAGCCCAGCTTTCTTACCGCTTTGATTACCGCGCAGATGTCCCTCCTGCAAAGATCGCTCTTTCCAAAAATCATGCTTGAGATGTCAGGTTGGCAGCTAGACGCAAGCTTACTCAATGTTATCTAGTGCAACAAGGTTAGCCCGGGATATAAGCAGCAAGGGGACACAAACGTTAGTTGCTGTCCAACCTCTAAAGGAAATAGAAGTCACTTCGGGGCGGGGTCATCGTTCCAGATGTCGACGACGCACTTCCATGCGTCGTTCTCCATTCGCCAGACCGTCACTGCTTTGCCTCGCAATTTGATGCGATTGCCATTCTCGTCGTTGAACGAGACTTGGTTTGTCCCAACACCGTAGGCTAGGTCACAATCTCGGGCAATCGTAAACTGGGTCGTTTTCCATTGGATGGTGAACCCTGGGATCTTCAAGCTGGCTGTAACGTAGTTCCGAATTGCATTCTTGCCGATAATGGGCGCCTGTCCTGGCGGAATAACGATCGCGTCGTCCGCCCAAAACGACACAATTTGTTCCACATCGCGTGAAGTTGAGGCCGCTGCGGACCATGCGGCATCGACCCGCTCAAGTTCGGCTCGCGCCCTATCCATATTTTGTCGGTCCTTCAATCGTATCCTTCTCCATTCTTGGCCAGAGTGGGCTCTGATAAGTATAGAGCACAGGAAGACTGACACGATAGCTGAGAAGCGTAAGAGCCGATTGTCTCTAAACAATGGATCCGCGGACGACGAGAGCTGAAGACGAACGTCTACAAAGAAAAATAAGCGGTGCGAGGGAAAGACAGGAACAATATGATCGATACATCTAAGCTTGAAGGGCTCGAAGCTGTTCAAGGTTTTCCGTTCCTGGTTCACACGAGTCCGGGACTTGAAACTCGTGGCCGTTCGATCGCGGAGCGATGCGCACGGGCATATCGTTTCCTTAGCAAGGTCCTCGAGTTCGAGCCCAAAGCGAGCCTCCTCGTACTCTCCTCACAGGATTGGTCTGGGCGTTCCTCCCACCCTATGTACGGGATGCCGAACTACGAGGCGGGCAATCTGATTGTGGCGGGAGAGGAGAGCAGTTTCTGGGGAAGCTTCGTCGACATGATTAAGGATGCATCGCCCAGTCTTCTGAAAGAGGCCCAGACTACTTATGGGTCGGACGGAAGAATTGATTTAGCACCGTTCTTCGATCTGCTCGCGGTCCACGAACTAGCACACATCTTCCATGACCAGGTTCCCTTTCATTTTCCGCGATCCTGGCTGACTGAGTTCTTCGCGAACCTCTGTCTACATGCCTACGTTGCTTCGGTGGAACCCGAACAGCTTTCAACCCTAGAAACCTTCCCCCGTCTTATAGTAGCCTTGGGTCCTGAGAGGTTTCGCTATCGAACTCTCGAAGCCTTTGAAGCACTCTACACCAGGGTGGGACCCCAAAATTATGGTTGGTACCAGTGCCGTCTTCATCTTGCAGCCAAGAAAGTGTACGATGCTGAGGCTATTCCAGCCGTTCAGAAGCTCTGGAAGACCTTCGCAATAACCGATCCGCAGCTGGTGGAATCGTTGAAGAAGATCCATCCAGAGATGGCGAAAGTCCTCACAGGCTGGTCTCGCTAGAAAGAAACGAATTCGGTAGCTCAATTGATTACCTCACAGACTGACACGAGTACTCAATCCTCGGCGATGGACCCGGAGAGCCGAAGATAACATTCGGGTCCGTTGTGGACTTGGGTTTCCGCTCAGAATTATTAGCCTATGACGCACATTACTGCTACTGAGAAAAAATGAACAACACTTGTGTGGGACCCTGCGCGCACGACGTAGGTTGCAGAACCGCTGGAGTAACCTCCAGTGAATTCGGGGCTCGCGGGACCAAGTTCTTGGACAAGTTGCAACCGATACCTAACGATTCGAACGCCGCCGCGCGAATGGGATTTTATCTAGGAGAAGCTCAGACTCGCGCGTTCCGTGATTTCCATAATTCACGCGTGATGAAGAAAGTGCGCCCGCGAATAGAATATTGGAAATACTCCGCCCAGCGTTACGCGTCGAGAAACTCGATTAGATAGGAATAGTGGTCGTGAGCGGTGAGCACCAATAGTAACGCGAAATGGCCTGTCATGCCTGGGACCTACCAGGTCGGTGATCCGAATGGTCCCGTGGCTGTTTGCGCTCTCACTTCTGAACGTCTGATCGGGCCCCTTGTGGCTCTTCCCGGAGTGGCCATTGCGGGCATGGTCTACACCGCCAATCTCGGCATTACCCGGATTATCGTCAACATCACGTCGAATCCCGCGATTCGTTTCCTGCTCATCTGCGGCAAAGACTCTGCCCTATTCAAGCCCGGACAATCTCTTGTCGCTCTGGTGGAGAAGGGTGTTGACGACAAGAGACGGATCATCGATGCGGCAGGGTATGATCCAGTTCTACCATCAATTAATCCCGAGCAGGTACAACAGTTCAGGAAGCAGGTCGAGATTCTTGACTGGACTGGCGAAGAAGATTTGCAGGTTTTACAGGAACGGGTGAAGAGTCTCTCTGATCGCAATCCGGGGGTTTTCGCGACCGGACAAAAGGAGGCTGGAACAGCTAGAAAGCAGGAGGAGTTTGTGTCGATTCGGCCGGGTGGGCAGCGCGAGCCGTTGTTGTATGATCCGAAGGGATACTTCGTTATCACGATCGAGGCTGAGCAGGAGGAGATTCTTCTACGACACTATTTGCCTGATCACACGCCTGCTCATGAGATGCGGGGACGCGGAGCAACCTCGATGCTACTCGGTCTCTTGCGTGACGGACTTGTCACACAGCTAAGCCACGCAGGCTACCTCGGCGAGGAACTGGCCAAGGCGCAGACTGCATTGCAGTTCGGATTAAGATACGATCAGGATAGACCTCTGAGGCCACGCGAAACTCCGGCTCAACCTGTATCAGAAGGAACCAAAACTACGATGCCAGGGCCTCCGAAGATACCAGCAGTCCCTGTGCTCACTGTGAAACAACTAGGGGAAATTGCTCAGGGAACGTTGGTCGACCTGTTTTTCTCGGTAACAGATCTGCCGAGGGAACAGGTTTTGGGAGGCGTGTTCCTCCTGCCTGATGAGACGGGGACCAATCAGGCATTCCCTCGAACATCTCAGCGACTCGAGGTTGAATGGGGTCCCACGAGCAAGTTGATCATGGGCGGAGCAGATGATCTCGTTGTGGGCGCTCTCTTACGGGTTGTAGGTAAGTACGATCAGAACAATCTGGTTCATGGAGAGCAGCTCGTGGTCTTGACCCGCGTGGCTAAGGTCCTTGGACAATGATTGGAAGAGAGATGATAACGTGAGTATGTCTGACGTTGTGATAAGATCCACCGAGAACGGGCCGAACCTCGTTATTGTTGATGGAAAAGTCGTTCAGGCCTGGTGCCGGTGCGGCGGGTCCACGCTCATGCCTTTCTGCGACGGGACGCATAAGAAAAATGGGTTCATGGCCAAAACGCACGAGGTCAAGATTCGTTGATGAAGGCTAGTGGAAGACCGCGACGCAGACACTGGTTCTGACAAAAAACGGTCTAGTACTCATAGTCTAACGAAGAGGGGAACACAGTAGCCATTACGCCCGATCGCCTGCTCGTCGCCGTGTTCTCTCGATGACCGGCCGATCTGGCGCCCGGATTAGATCCCTGGCATTGTTGTTTCTTGGGCTCGCTCTCACCTCGACCAGTCCTGCATGGGTTCATGCGGATACTGCGCCTGCGGGAATATTCAGAATAACATTGATGGTTCCTCAGCCGAATCAGGCCCGACAGAGCTGGTCGCTGCTCGTCCAGGGCAACCTTCAGGCGCTGGGCATTGATGCCCAGAGAGTTGTTCTTGACTGGCCCACAATATACGATAGGGC
>VBAY01000128.1 GCA_005883085.1 Candidatus Bathyarchaeota archaeon | reverse complement strand
AGATCGAACGTTCATACCCTGACGGGTTGAGCGCAGGACAACGAAGACGAATTGACTTGGCCAGAGCCTTAGCCGTCAAACCCGAGCTACTCGTGATCGACGAGCCAACGGGCGACTTGGATGGCTCAGCCACAAATCTGTTAATCCCTCTGTTGAGAGGACTGAACCGGAACCAGGGAACAACGATCTTCATGACCACCGCCCTGCCTCGTCAAGCGTCACAAGCCAAACACCAGGTACACCTTAGACCACCGTCGTATCTCACGCCGGAGAACAGGATGATTGGAGACTAATCATGTTCCGCGACAATCCCTCGTTGGCCGATAGGATTCGGGAAGCCATCAAGCCGACACCGATGAAGCAGCGGATCCAGTTCGCCACCCACAAGCTCCGCACACAAACCACGCGGTTAGAGCGCAGCATCATGCAGATGGAATCACGAGACCAGACCCTTCGGAACAAGTGCACGAAAGCGTTGGAAGCACGGGACGCACAGACGGCGACCGTTTTCGCAAACGAGTGCGTAGAAATCCGGAAACTTATCAAAACATCCCTCCGAAGCCAGATATGCCTCGAACAGGCACTTCTCCGCCTTGAAACCATAGAACAATTTGGCGATATGGTTCACAGCATGGGTTCTGTCAGAGGACTCTTGGGTACGGTGAGAGGCGAGCTAGAGGGCAAACTTCCCGAGATATCAACTGGAATTGGCGATGTCGAGGACTCGTTGGAAAATCTCACGATGGAGATTGGGGAGGCTGTCGACTCGGATGGAATGTCGATCCCTGTCAACGATGAGTCTGCCCACATCTTGAAGGAGGCGGATCTTATGGCCGAGGCAAAGATGAGAGAGAAGTTCCCTGAGATTCCCCAGATCGTGAATCCAGCCCATCGAGTGAGGTAGAATCGATGCTATCTCCCGAGCTAGAGACGAAGGCTCTCCTCGGCCGAAGCGTGACTGACATCTACGGCAGATTGCTTGGAAGAGTGATCGGTATCGAACGAAACCCGTTCGGCGAAATGGAAGGCGTCCAGGTAGAGGCTACGGGTGGAATCATCCTGACCGCGAAGGCCCGACAAATGGCACTAACGCCGAAGACAATCACGATATCTCCGGAGTGGAAACTCGAATCCGAGGACATCATTTCCGAACTAACACTGTTGAGAAAGAGAGTTGGCGCTCTTGAATCATTGAAAGACTCGAGGGAGATTGATAGTGAAATCTACTCCGAGCTCTTGGAGTCGCAGAAGACAGGCTACATGGACAAGGTGAAAACGGCAAGCACTCTGGTCAGCTCGATGCGATCAAGGCTAGCCGAGCTGACAGGACAGATCACGAGTCTGACAAAATATCTGGTCAATGCAAAGCTGGATCATAAGAGTGGTGAGTTGGACGAGGCCTCTCTAAAACTAGCCCAGGGTTCGATCGAGCCTAGTTTGAGGCCATTGATTGCGGAGAGAAACGATCTGACCTTATCAATCAAAATAGTGGAACAAGTTCTGCCGTCAAAGGTCAGCATTAACTAGGACCCAACTATCCTGCATTGGCTGAGGATAGGGGAAATGGCTACCTTCGACAGTCGGGTCCGGGTACTGCAACAGCCATATTTTCCGCTGCCATTTTCCAGATAACAGAGCATTGACGTGATCGTTCGTGACCAGCAAAGCGAGAAAGAACAAGCCGACGAGGATCGAGAAGATTCTTCCCCTCGGCAAAATTATCGAGTTCTTCCGTCACCGATTCCACGACCCATACCTGAACCCCGAGGCTGAGGTGAGTTTTGCAGATTTTCAAGCAGCTTTTCCAGAGATTCCGCGCGCGGATCTGGAAGAGGGTTTGTCTCACTGGGTTATGAGACCTGGGGCGAAGGTGCTTTCGACGAAGACAACTGATTTTGATGGGCATGAGCTACAAGTGTGGTACGTGCATGGACTGCATGAAGAACATGCTGAACTGGAGGATTTCGTCAGCCGAGGCGCTCTACAAGTCTAGCCATGAACGGACAAAGTCGTCTTATGCCATGCATTCCTACTAATTAGAGTAGAAAATCGTAATTCTAGGCTTGTCGGTCAGAAACAAAGCCTCCAACTACTCTTCATCCCCCTCGATTTTGCCCTAAAAGTGACTGAACAAACACTTGTCGCACGGAATTCGCCCATAATCAGCCCTGATCTCGAATCTGGGACAAGTCCCACAACACGCCCTGAAATCGTTCGGGAACCGGCCTAGATTACACGTTAACATGCTTTGCGATCAAAGCCCAGACACTGCCCTGAATTGTAATATTCGCCCATTATCATTGCCAGACAGGAAATTTTCTCCAGAAAAAAGGAGGGGGGGTATTGCACAGCACATCTCGCGACGCAAGAGTCGTTTCTTCCGTACGCGGATATCGGGCAATTAAAGTCCTTATACAGGTCGAAGACCCGCCGCGAAGCTACCGATCCCATTGAAGGCGTTTGTTCTGGCAGGCGGCGCCGGCACACGGCTCTCCCCACTCACAAGCTACGTTCCCAAGGGAATGATACCGATCGCCGGCAAACCATTCATCGACTATGTAATCAGCTACCTCGCCAGCCACGGAATCCGAAACATCATCATGCTGTTATCTGATGAGGACAGCGAAGTCTACCGTAACCATCTGGACGATGGATCAAAGTATGGCGTCAACGTCGGCTACAGCATCAGCCCACGAACAGGCACGGCGAACGCGCTCAAGGAGGCCAGCGGCCACATCGATTCAACATTCCTCGTCTACTACGGCGACGTCCTAACAAGCCTCGACCTGACCGACATGATCCGGTTCCACAAAGAAAAGAAAGCAACCTGCACAGTCGCACTCAGCACCGGGGTCCGAATCGACTACGGAGTCGGGCGAGTGGACAAAGACGGTAGGATAGAATATTTTGAGGAGAAACCCGTCATCAAGGAATACCCTGTCAGCATCGGCGTCTGCCTCTGCGAACCCTCTGTCCTGAAATACTGTTCAAGCGGATCCGACATCGCAGCAAACGTCATACCCACACTCGTCGCGAAAGGAGAACGAGTCTACGGATACTTGACGCCGGAACCGCATCATGACATTGGATCTTTCAAGCAGCTCGATGAAGTGAAGAAGATCCTAAAGACTCAAAGCAAAAACCAGACAAAGAACGCTTCCAAGCATGACTAGGTTATCCAGCGCGTTTCCTCGGCCGAATCCTCTACCACAAAGCCAAGCTTGGCCATTCGATCGCGAATGCGATCAGCCGATTGAAAATCGCGTTTACTCCTAAGCTCGTTCCTCAGCTCCAGAACAAAGTTCACCAGCTCCGAAACCCGGTCCTGCGCAACAGTCTCTGTCTCCAAGACGCCTAGGACCGAACCCAGATCCTCTAAAGCATCGACTATCGCTTTCGCAGATTTGTCTTTTGGATTCCTCACCTCTTCCTCCGCCAATCCGATTATTCTGATGTAAGCGGCGAGTGCTCCTGGAGTGTTGAAATCATCGTCCATCGCCTTGAAGAAGTCATCCCGCGCCTCATCGAGCCGCTTCAAGACCGCGGTTGAGTCAGTCCTCTCATCGCCCATCTTAGTACGAGCCAGAACCAGCTGGTCATACGTCCGCCTAAATCGTCTAGCAAGGCTGACAGCTTGCTCCAGCGCCTGTTCAGTAAAGTCCAGCGGACTCCTGTAGTGCGTTCCTGCGTAGAACACTCGTAAGCCCGGAGTGCCAACTTTCCTGACCATCTCTTGGATCGTGATGAAATTCCCCAAAGACTTGTGCATCTCCTCTCCCTTAATACTCAACAGGCCAGTGTGGAGCCAATAACGCGCCAACGGCTTCTTCCCGGTCAAGCCCTCAGCCTGAGCAATCTCTGCCTCGTGATGTGGAAAGATCAGCTCCGTCCCACCACCATGAACATCATACATTGGCCCGAAATACGTCAGCGTGATCGCGGTATCCTCTATGTGCCAGCCTGGACGTCCTCTTTCCCAAGGACTGTCCCAGAATATCTCGCCAGGCTTCTGGCCCTTCCACAACGCAAAATCCCCCGGATGCTTTTTCCGCGGATCAGGATCCACCCTGTGAACCGTCAGGTCCTCAAGCTTCTGGTGGGAAAGTTTCCCGTAGCCTGGAAACTTGGAGATGTCAAAGTAGACATCACCCTCAACCTTGTAAGCCAAACCCTTCTTGAGAAGTCCTGCGACCTGATCGATGATCTCGGGAATATGATCCGAAGCGTTGGCATAGAGGTTTATGCTTTCCACGTGAAGATCCTTCATGTCTTTAAAGAAGGATTTCGTAAGACGCTTAGCGAGCGCAAGCGGTTCTTCCCCTAGTTGGCGAGCCTTGTTGATGATCTTATCATCAACATCAGTGATATTCAGTAAGAAGAAGACGCTAAAGCCCTTCCTCCGCAAATACCGCGCAATAATGTCATAGGCAACGTAGGTCTTTCCATGCCCAATATGCGAGACGTCCCACACTGTCGGGCCGCAGACAAACATGTTCACCCTGGTAGGGCGGATAGGCGCGAACTTGTCCTGTCTCCGCGTCAGCGTATTGTAGACTCTAAGTTCGGAAGAAGATGGATCTATCACCGTGGAAGCCTCCTAGTCTCCTTATTCCCGACGAACCCGGTTCTCCATAATCAATTCTAGTTAGTTGGAAGCTTGCTCTGATCCAGCTTGGCCTCCGCGGAATGAGCCTTCTCCGACTGGATAATGCTCGATGCTTTGGAAAGCATCTCCTTCTCGTTCGGATAAGACAGCGTCTGAAGTGCCTTCTCGTAGGGCATCCACTCCATAGCGTCATGCTCAGTTCCCACCTTCGCATCTGCCTGATCGGTTTCAAACAGGAAGAAATGGACAGTCTTGTCGTAGGTTTTCGCACGAAACCCGAACTGGTACTTGATCGCACCGAGCTTCCCATGCAACTTCACCCTGCTCACACCAGTCTCCTCCCGCACCTCACGCATAGCCGTCGTAACCTCATCCTCGCCCTCCTC
>VBAY01000127.1 GCA_005883085.1 Candidatus Bathyarchaeota archaeon | reverse complement strand
CATTTGGATAGTTGAGATACCAGTGAGACCTGTCTCTTGAGCATCCGTAGCTGCAGAGGTTCTGAACAACCACCCAGTGGGTATCGCCCAGTTGCCGCGCAGCGTCAAGCCATGCCTGATACTGAGCCGCAGCATAGCGTGTCTTGTTTCCCTCGCACTGCAGGGGGTTTTGTTGGCACCATGCGGTGGAGCTTACAGGAAAAGATCCTGAGGCCGGCTCATTGAGGGGCTCCCAAACAATGCGTGAATAGTTGCCCATGAATTCTCCGACAACACCCGTTGGACCGCTATCGCTGTTCGGGCCAAACCAGAAGTTCAGCCAACAATTCACAAGGGTCGAATTCGTAAAATCTGAGTATCCGTGATAGTCGACCACTATCCACATGTTGAACTGTCGAGCGATCCTGAGACTTCTTGCAAGTTGTGTCGCGCTGTAAGTACCCATGAAATCCTGTGGCGAAGCATTGCTGTTCAGACCATACCTCACAGAGCAGTGGGGTGCAAAGGAGGCCCGGATGGTATTGTAGCCGCTTTGGACTTGTTCAAGAGCAATCTGCTCGAAGTTGCTAGCCCTTTCGCCCGGGAACACGAGTGATGCTGGTCCGGTCAGATTTTGACTGGTATCTTTGAGACGTGTACCTCCCCATCCGCCTAGGATGGGCATCGTGGATGGAGTCGCGTGAACTCTCTCCGTCGCTGTGAGAATATCGGTCAGGGAGACTGCAAGTAAGAGAAGGAGAATCGTTGCAAGCGAGCTTTTGCCGGGTTGTATTCTCACACGCTTTCTCCCCCAACCGCCACAGCCGAGGCGCGTTGGGACGGCCGTACTAGTCTTGGGCTAACGTCTCGATATATTCGGGCCGTCTACAACGTAACACAAGCTAAACGTGGTCGCTTCGCTGGCCAAGATGTCCGCGCTTGTGCCTTCGTGAAAGAAGTTCCTTCTTGCACGAGCGCTCCGAACCTTGCTTCCAGCCACCACTATCACCAATACGGAGAGAAAGAACGATTCAGGACTAGGATCACTCCGGGACCTGGAAATGCGGTGGCAAACAGCCAAATACCGATGGGAGTTGCTGACGGAGCAACTTCAGATTGGGATCAGGATGAAGCTCTTTGAGTACGAGGCGAAATCTATCGCTCAAAATCTTGGCATTAACACGCCCCGAGGTGCTGTAGCTTCCACGTCGGAGGAAGCTAGGGATATTCACAAGCGTATTGGTGGGGAGGTTGTAATCAAGGCCCAAGTTCTCGTTGCGGGACGCGGAAAGGCTGGCGGAATAAAGTTCGCTGGCAAACCTGACGAGACACGGGAAAGGGCAACTGAGATTCTAAACATGACAATCAAGGGCGAGAGGGTTAAGAAAGTCCTCGTCGAGCAGAAAGCCGCAGCGAAGAAAGAGCTCTTCGCCAGCATCGTTCTAGATCGAGCAAACCGATGCCAGACCGTTCTCGCCAGCGACCAAGGTGGGGTCGATATTGAAGAGGTCGCACGACAAGCCCCCGAGAAAGTTCTCAGACACCGCCTTGACCCCGCGTTCGGGATGCGAAGCTATGATGCGAGGCTAATCGCCTTGAAGCTCGGATACCAAGGAGCCCAACAAGGGTCCTTCACGGATTTCCTCTCCAATCTCTACCGGCTGTCTGTGATCTATGACGCGGAGCTTGTGGAGAGTAATCCTGTTATCGAGATGCAAGACGGCCGCTTTGTCGCCGCAGACCTCAGAGTCATAGTAGACGACAACAGTCTCTTCCGACATCCTGAATTCCAAGAGAGATCTAAAGAGATCAGCAGTGAAGTCACAGCCTTGGAGTCCAAAGCTCGGGACAACGGTCTCGCCTTCGTTGAGCTAGACGGTGATATTGGTATCATCGGAAACGGCGCGGGGCTCGTCATGGCAACGCTCGACCTGGTCAGACAGTACGGCGGAAAACCGGCAAACTTCTGCGATGTTGGAGGAGGAGCCGACGCCGAACACGTCGCGACAGCGCTCCAGATCATCCAGGGTGCTGACAAGGTTAAGGCCGTATTCGTCAACATCCTAGCCGGAATTACGCGATGCGATGAGGTCGCGAAAGGAATCGTTGATGTGAAGAAAGTCATGGGCATCAAGAAACCCCTCGTCATACGGATGGTTGGAACTAATCAGGAAGAGGGAAGGAAGATACTCCAGTCAGCTGGACTGACGGCAATGGACAAGATGGATGAGGCAGCTAGACTCGTCGTAAGTAAGGTGGCTGCATAGATGGCAGTATTGATCGGGAAACAGACTCGGGCGATTGTTCAAGGAATAACCGGCAATCAGGGCAGCTTCCACACACGGCTCATGCTAGACTACGGAACAAGAATCGTCGCAGGGGTAACCCCTGGGAAAGGAGGGACAACTGCGGTCGGCCTCCCCGTATTTGATACCATAGCAGCAGCCCTCGAAAAGACAGATGCAAACGCCTCGATAATCTTCGTCCCTGCCCCGTTCGCCAAAGAGGCCGGGATGGAAGCAATTGATGCTGGCCTTAGTCCTGTTGTAATAATTACAGAAATGATTCCGGCCAGAGACTCAATGATACTCATCGAGTACGCAAAGAACCGGGGTGCAACAATCATCGGTCCCAACACCCCGGGAATAATCACTGCAGGAGAATCGAAACTGGGCATTATGCCTGGTGACGTTTTCAAGCCTGGCAAGGTCGGCCTAGGCTCGAGAAGCGGGACCTTAACTTACGAAATTGCGGCCTCACTAACACACGATGGGATAGGCCAATCCACCTGCCTCGGCATAGGCGGTGACCCATTCACCGGACTGAACTTCGTTGACGTTCTCAAACTCTTCAGAGATGATCCTGGCACAGACACCGTCATTCTGATCGGAGAGATCGGAGGTTCTGCCGAAGAAGACGCTGCAAACTACATTCGCGACACGAAATATCCTAAACGAGTCGCAGCGTACATCGCCGGCCGAGCAGCACCACAAGGCAAGCGAATGGGCCATGCTGGCGCGATCATAACCGGAACAGAGGGAACAGCCGATGCCAAAATGAAGAGTTTGAGAGAAGCAGGGGTCCTAGTCGCTGAAGTCCCATCCGAGCTTCCCAAGCTTCTTCTCCATCAAGTTTCTCCCTTGCAGTAACCACGGCTCGATTAATGATTCTTCACTGCGATAGAGTCAGAATGAGTTCATGAGTCTTGCAGGGGACGAGCGGGTTCCCGTCTGAGCGATCTTCCAATCAGCGTTCCTCCAAGAGCAGCGATCAGTGCCCCTGGAAGTATCCAAAGTGCAGGATAATCTGAGATTAGGGGCAAGTTGAGACAATATCCGATGGGACTACTGCAATCCCCGTGCGGATTCACTGTTCCTGCCATCAGAACGCCCGATAGCACCAAGAGAGCACCTATGCCAAGTTTCAGTACCCTATAGGTCAATTATTGGACCCTAGTGGGATCTACGGAGACGCTTGGGTCAAATTCTGCATTTCTGGAATATAAGTTTCCACTAGGGCTAAGTGCTGCTACCCGGCCCACTCTATTTTGCTCCGAGTTCTCTTTTCTTCCAGCGAAGGTTGTCTCCGCGGCAGCGACGGCACCTGTAGGCGTTCGGCGAGTTCCGCGACCCGCACGTCCTGCAGATTTTGAAGAACAGCCTGTGACGTTGCGCAAGCTGTTTCTTCATCACGTCAGTGATCGGCATGGGAGACACAGCACGAGCGTTCTGCTACAATATATTATTGCTGTTGAAGAACAACCTTAGAGAACTGTTGACACAGCTCCTCCAGATCATCGATCGTTAGCTGATAGACTCTCTTCTCAGGCAAAGTCATAGCCTCTAGACTTGTACGAGCCTTTTCGCGTCCGATTTTCTTGGATAGATAATGTTGGAAAGAGCTTCTCACAACTCGCCTACGCTGATTGAAGAGTCCTCGGACCAGCTCTTCAAACAGCGCCTCATTTACAGCTGTGTTGACATCGTTCGGAGATATTCGGAGGAGGATAGAGTCAACCTTAGGGCGGGGTCGAAACGCGGTAGCAGGGATGTTCATTATTGGCCGAATCCTCAGATAACGTTGCGCGGCAATGGACAATCTTCCATACTCGGCAGTTCCCGGCTCACCTAGAAGCCTTTCTCCAAACTCTTTCTGAAGCACCAGAGAGCCGAGCACGAACTTTCTCTTTGCTAGAAAGAGGATAAGTTTTGACGAAAGAACGTAAGGTGGAGTTCCCACGACCTTGTTGAACTGAGGAAGAGGAATCTTGAGAACGTCTCCCTCAATGACAGAGACAGTTGGACTATTCTCGAATTCTTTCCGCAGGTGCGAGACTAGCCTCGGGTCTTTCTCGACCGCGAGCACTTGGCCCGCCTCTTCTTCAAGAAGATGGGTAATGGTCCCGTATCCGGCTCCAGGTTCGAGAACAGTATCTGTCCGAGTCAGCTCGGCGGCCGATACTACTCTTGACGCGATGTGTTTGTTGACCAGGAAATTCTGGCCTAATCTCTTCACCGGTCGATATAGGACGGGCGTTGCCACAAGCTCATACTGTCCTTGTGAAGAGCCGGTACTTTGACTCAGTGCTCAGCTCTTCCATGATTCTTTTCGAGACGATCTTTGGAATGTCGCTGAGTCCGGTTCGTTCCTGAATATCCTTGTAACTGGTGAACGGTTTCCTCTCTCTCGTGTTGACGATCTGCCACATAGATTTCTTGCCAATACCTGGCAACAACTCAAGTGAATGCATTCGAGGCGTAACAGGTTGCGAGTTGTTGAAGAATTCTACAAATCTCTTCTCTTGACTCTTGACCAGTTCGGCGATCAAGGGCACGATCTCCGCCTTCGCATTCGCCGTAAGCTGGTCGTAGCTGATCCGGGTAAGAATTCTGTCAACCTTCTCCCTGCGCTCGCGCCCGATGTAGATTCGCTCGTGCACCAGAACAGTAGCGCCAATCTTGAGCTCCGCCTCCAGCAGTGTGAAAAACTGTTCACCCATAATCTGAACGGTCGGAACCGCCAAGTGCCTCGACTTCTCCGACGACCGGCCATAAGGCAGGAAGTCCAGGACGTACGCGTGTTCCTCGTAGACATGCCTTCTCTGTAAATACTCATCTTCATGAATTGCCAAGGATAGGCCTCCTTTCTCCCTAGAAGTTCTCTTGTAATTGCAGAGTTCGTCGGTTGCTAGGGTATTGGAGAACCATTAGTTATCATTCAGGACCGCACCTTTTCTCCTTAATTGGGTATCGGTCAGAAGCTTCTATCGACTAGACATACCGTTTCATAATTTCCAGAATACCGTTCAGCTGGTCAGTGCTCACGAACCTGCCCTTTACAGTCAACACCGCTCTAA
>VBAY01000139.1 GCA_005883085.1 Candidatus Bathyarchaeota archaeon | reverse complement strand
CGCGGACGCGACTATCAACCTGTTAACTGGCAACCGTCAGGTTGCATCATTCAGGCCCAGATTAACAATGGGACTCTCGTTCTGAAGGCGGTTCGTCCGAATCCGCTCGAGAGTCTAACTCTACTCGTCAAAGAGATTCAGTTTCTTGGCACGTTTCTTCTCCAAGACGAGGCGGAGTTTGTGTTGCATGCGAGCGAGGAGGAGATGAAGCGAGCCATCATTCTCCAGCCCGACATCATTGAGCCAGGTTTCAAGATCCTGGATTACGAGAAGAAAGTACCTCCTGGGTTCGTGGACGTTTACGGCGCAGATGGTGATGGGAATACGGTCGTTATCGAGATCAAAAAAGACCCTGCGGGTTTCCCTGCCATCAAGCAGCTCTTGGAGTATCTGAAATACCTGCAAGCTCCACCGGGCAGGAAGTTACGTCCAATGATAGTAGCACCTAGCGTCGCGAAAGGGTCCCAGTCCACACTGGCAAAGTCTGGAATCGAGTTCAAGCAGATGACTCTTCAGAAGGCGGTTGAGGTTTTGCAGAAGCACGTGAAGTCTGATCAGCGAGCGTTGAAGAGTTGGCTTTAGAGTCCGAGCCTTATGATTAACATCGCGTATCCGATTCCGCTCTTGACAAAGCTGAGCTTGCTTGTTCCTCGCGGTCTCGGCAGGAATGTGATCGGGACATCGGTGATTGGCATGCCTTTCTTTCTGGCTCGGATGAGGAGTTCTGGCTGAATCTCGAAGTTCTTGGCCACTATCTGATCCCGTAACGTTTCGACTGCTCTGCATGTGTAAATTCTGAACCCCGACGTGACATCGTTCGAGGGTATGTGGAAGATCTTTCGCATGGTCCAGTTGGTCGTGGCGCTTATCATTCTCTTAACGAGTGGAAGTTCTTCGACCATACCCTTGTTCGTGTTCCGGCTTCCGACCACAATATCTGCGCTCTTGGCGGCCGCCATCAAGTTCTGTATTTCTTCCGGTTGGTGGTTTAGGTCCGCGTCCATAGTAACGACATACTCCGTATCCTCATCGATGAGACCGAACCCTTTTTTCATCGCCTTTCCAAGGCCCAGCCTTTCCTGGCTATAGTGGACTTTTATCCGGGGGTTTTCTTTCGAAAGGGCGGTCAGTTTTTCGAGAGTCGCGTCTGTTCCTTCGACGACGAATATTGCCTCGTAGTCAGGGTCGATCTTTTCGAGCGCGGATTCCAGTCTGGAGGAGAACTCGTCTATTACTTCGGCCTCGTTGTAGACCGGTATTACCGCGCTTATCCGCAAGTCTCTACCGCAATCACAAGGCTAGACAGGTATATTCTGGTTTGTGACCGAGCTTGAACGATCTGAGGGCTACGCGGCGACGAGTTCTTGCGCGTGCTGTTTCATGTGCTGGTAGTGTTCCGCGGGTACGAGGGACTGGAACGCCCTATCTACCACCTCGCTCAACGCTGGGTGAATATGGATCGAGTCGCTAATCGGCTCGTAAGATCCGTTTCCCGCATACATCAACGGTATGATCTCGTGTATGAGTATTGATGCGTAGGGTCCGATGATGTGGGCTCCTAGGATTCTCATTGTCTCAGCTTCGACGATGACCTTGACGAAGAAGTCTTTCACGTTCATCGCCTCGCCTTTTGCCGTATCCTCGTATTTCTGGAATCCGATCAGGACCTTGTCCGGTCCATATTTCTCGACCGCCTCTTTTTCTCCTAGCCCAACGCTCGCAATCTCGGGATAAGTGAAGACTGCGTGTGGAATCGCGTGATAGTCTGCTTTGACCTTTCTTTTCAGTATCGCGTTGTAGTAGACGATTTTTGACTCGTAGTTCGCAACGTGTTTGAACGGATATTTTCCGTCAGCGTCTCCCAGGGCCCATATGTTCGGCTGAGACGTTTCCAAGTAGTCGTTCACTTCTATCCAGCCTTCCTCGGTAAGTTTGACTCCAGTCTTCTCCGGATGGAGACTGTCGGTTATCGGGCCTCTTCCAGTCGCGACCATGATCTCTTTGGTGGTTATGATCGTGTTTTTTCCCGATTTCCTGTCTACGGCCACCAGCTCCTTTCTGTATCCGATCTCCCTGACTTCTTTCACTTCCTGGTTTGTCAGAATCGTGATATGGCGTTCCAGATCCTTTTTCGCCAGAGAGGAGACTTCCGGCTCCTCTTCCGGCAGGAATTGGGGGTTCCTTCCGATGATTGTGACTTTCGATCCCATGCTTGAGAAGAAGTGGCCATATTCGGCAGCGATGTAGCCGCCACCGATAATCGCAATACTCTCCGGGAGCTTTGTTAGTTTGAGGACGGTATCACTGGTATGATATTTGACCTTGTCAAGACCCTTTACCGCAGGGATATTGATCTTCGACCCGATACACAGGAATATTATCTTGGACGTGATCTCGGCTCCATCAACTCTCATCGTGTATGGGGAGACGAACTCTGCGGGAGCGTGGTAGTAGTCAATGTTCTTCGAGCTGGACAACCCCTCTCTTATCTGGTCAATGTCATTGTTGATGAGGGTCCGCATCCGCTCCATAACCATCTGAAAATTGATACTAGCGATCTTTGCGTCGACACCTAGGTCTCGCGCTTTCTCAATAGTTCTCACCAGTTCTGCAGGGTACAACAGTATTTTCGAGGGGATGCAGCCACGTGTGAGGCAGATGCCTCCAGGCTCGTCCTTGTCGATGACCGCGACCCGAATGTTCGGGTTCTCTTGGATCATTGCGTCGACAATGTTCATGGCCGATCCCGTACCAATCGTGATCAGATCGTACTGCTTCATGTCTAGCGCCCGAGTCTCTGGACGAAGATAAGAATATTGACCGGGTTTGGAGGGGTTGTGAGTCTTGCGGTAGTGATTATGGTTTCTTTGTTCCCTCTATTCGTTCCTTGCCCACGACTAGGATGAAGATGAGTATTCCGAGGGCGAAGGATGTGAGGCTGATCGACATTGAAACTGTGATGTCGAGGTTGAGTCGGTGCCACGATTCGTAGTTAATGTACGCTGGCAGGATTATCAGCGCGCCTGCAATCACGACCATTAGGCCCCTTAGAATGTCGTGTATTTCTGTTCCTGCGATCGTTGTCTTAGTGCCCGTTGTTATCGCACCAACTGCTAGTGCCTTTCTAGAATATGTCCCGTATATAGATGATTCACGCTTCAGGGGTTGGAAGGAGCTTCCGGGCGATTGTCACGTATGCGGTGTGTCCTATCATCCTAGTCTCCGGTCTTACTTTTCCAGCCTCTGTCTTGAATTCCCGCATAAGCAGCTCCACCGCTTCTAAGATAACGAAGCCTCCTTCGCGGAGTGCTACCGCAAGTTTCTCTAGCTGGTTTATCGTGGGGGTGAAGCCTGCGAGCAATCCCCCTCCGACCAGCGCCCCATAGGCGGCTCTGACCATTCTCCATGGGTCTCCAAGGTCAACAACTACTGCGTCCACGCCGGCTTCGTCAAATCCCTCAGTTGGGTCTTTGTTGTGAAAAGTTACCAGCGAGCCAAATCCAGCCTTGTCGACGTTCGCTTTTGCGGTTCGCAAGAACTCCGGTCGCATCTCGTAAGTGAACACCTGGCCATCTGGCGCGATCCCCCGCGCCAATGCAGAAGTTAGGGCCCCGCTTCCGGTTCCAACCTCTAGCACTCTATCTCCGTTTCCAATGCCGAGCTGAAAGAGTGCGTATCCTATGTCCTTCGGGTACAAGATTTGTGTCGGACGGTCAAACGATTCGACAATGTCGAGTGCGCGCGGCTTGAATATTGCGAGGTTCTGGCCCATGCTTGTGCGAATGGACCCGCCGTATTCCCTGCCCACCAGTTCTCCCAGTTCGAAGTAGCCTCGGTGTGTATGAAACCTTCCAGGCTCTACTTTCGCAATCCACTTGCGCCGCGCGTCTTGGTAGAGCAGGACCCGATCGCCCAGCTTAATCTCCCGACTCAAGGCACTGACTCGTCTGAACCCTGAGAGCCATTAACCATTCCATGCACCTGGGTCAAAAAATAAGCATTCTTTTCTCGACCCCCCGGGGGGTCTTTTTTCCCGCGCCACGCCCTTCGTGAAACGCTGAGAATCCCACGTTCACCATCCCTTGCCATACCTCCTTCCTTCGTGCCGGGCCCCAGGTCCCGGGACCCTACTCTGTGGAGACTATGCCCGTTCGCTGACCAGGCTCATACCGCCCTTCGTGAAAATGGCAGGCTAGCCTTTCAGAGCCTTGAACACGTTTTCGGCCTTCGAGGCTGGGACAAGCCTTACCGTGATTGGCTCCTTAGTTCCTGAGATCCCAATCCTCAGCACCGCCACCCTTCTCCTCCACCACGTGGCCAAGACAGCGGCCAAGAACACGACGAAAGTACCTATCAGCAATAGGTCGAACGGTGCTTGAGGCAGGCTAAGCCTCCCCTGGCCCGGAAACCACCAGACAACAAACACAGCTATTGCCCCAAGAACAGCATAAGTCAACGGGGGGATCAGACTCTTGGTTATCAGCTCCAGCGTGCTCACTTCGGCATGGGGAACGTTCACGTACTTTTCTCCAGCCGAAAACCTCTTTCCCACCAGCAACCTTGAATCCGTCACGTAGACGGTATAGTTCACACCTGCGCACTCAGCCAGAACGTTCTCCGCCCCGACCAGGTTCCTGAGGTTGCTCAAATCTTCATGTTGAGACACGAAAATCTCTCTTACCCCTATTGTAACCCGCCCCCACGGAAAAAGGATTACGAACAGCCCTACCTGATCGGCGCTACAAGCTGGGAAACGGCTTCGACTACCGCCCGAATCCCGCTTTCCGGACCCAATGTTTCGCTCAGTCTTCGCGCATTCTCCCTGTTATCCGTCAGAGTTCTTGAGATCGCTCCAGCCAGCTCCGCCGCATCCAGTCTGGATTGATCCAGTACAACCGCTACTCCCAGTTCCTCCGCCCGCTTCGCGTTGTTCGCCTGTTCAGTGTGGTTCGGCGGAGGAATCAGCACCAGTGGCTTCCCCTCTGAGATCGCTTTCATGATAGTTTCATGTCCCGCTCTTGAGACAATGACATCTGCCCTCTCGAAAGTCTTCCAATACGATTGCTCAGTCATCCACTCATGAATGGTAATATTCCCGGCCTTCTTTTCCCCGAACGATCCATTCGGATCGCCGCAACTCAGAATCAGTTCATAGTCTCCCGGAAACTCTTTGAGGATATCAGTCAATTTGTTCACAAGATACTTCCGGTCGGTCGCAGGTCCACTTACGCAAGCAAAAACCAGAGGCCTTCCTCTACCAGTATGTCGTACGCCGTCCAGGAGGTTGAGCCTAGAGCGGGTTAAGGGCCCGACTAGCCGAACCTTTCTTCTGATTCCAGGCGGAATTGCGAGATTGTATCTTGAAATCGTGTACGGAGCCTTGAGGTCTGGAACAATGATCAAGTCGCTCAAGCCCCACGCCAGTTCCAACATTGCAGAAATATATCTCCAAATAATCTTCGCTGCAAAAAGCATCGGCCGATCATTCAACCTGTGTTTTTTATCATCCTTGGGCATCTGCACAGAATACTGGTTGAGGATCAAGATTCTAGGTTTTCTCAGAATGAACGCAGCTACGAGAGTTGAGATTCTTGTGTCAGATATCACCACATCAGGATCAAACGCGGAGATCTGCTTCACCTCTCCTATCAGCTGCCGTATGAAACCCCACAATCCGACAGTAACACCGTTCTGGCTCATCGTCATCTTTGGATCAATCGTCCCATCCTCCCTGGTTCCAAAGGACAAGGGAATCGCGCTGAAGTAGGTGAAGCCGGAACGCTTCAGATAATCCAGCGCGTCAAGATAGGACGAGAACAAGACGTCCACACCTTCGTTCGAGAACTCGCGGGCGATCGCATCGCACCGAGTGATATGGCCAAGCCCCAGCCCGCACGGCCCAATATAGAGTCTCAATTCTAACATCCTCACCTTTTCAGCTTTCTCTCGAACACTCGCCCTCCCGGCCGTTCCTCTGAAAAGATCTGCCCTTGGAATCGAGCAACCCTCGCATCACGAGTCATCCAGGCATCTGGCATGAGCCCTGCCTTCAAACAACACTGGTTGAGAAACTCCTCCGCGTCGAAGCCTTCGTCTACCGCGACTTGGGGCAAGAGCAACCCTCTTGTTCCAACCCCCTCTACTAACAAGCCGTCCCGTCCAACCTCGATGTTCAAAGGTAAATCTAGCGGACTCTTTACTATGACATGTTCAAATGGCGAAAGCACTGTCACCTCTACTGTAATCCTCTGTTGGAATTCATTAAGTCGCACCGGGTCAAATCTCGGATCCATTGTGGCCGCTTCTACCGCGCAACGTGCCGTCTCGATGAGCAAAGACGCCTTCGGGAACGGGTTGCCAATACACCCTCGCAGTCCTCGGCTCATCAGCTCGTCAAATAGCGTAACGAACACTCCTCGTGGAACGCCAAACTCTAAGCTTTTACTCGGGGTGAGGTCGGAGTTTCTCCCTTCGAGATGATCGGCGATCGCTTGCCGTGCAATCCATAGGAGTTTCTTCCCGCCTTCTGTTGACAACGCGTTCATCATTGTTCCAACCTTGCCAGCCTCATCGCCTCTTCGAGAGTTTGACGTATGCGTTTCCAGTGGCTTCCGACCCAATACACTTTTCCGCAAGTCTGGTTGCTGCATTTCCAAAATTGGTTGTATAGTTTGAAGCTTTCTTCGGGAACCTTGTCGGCTAGGTCGCTCTTTGATTTTTCCATCAGGCTGGCCCCGCACTCCGGACATCTCGTCTCAGCCATGTTAGTCTCCAAGCGCACACCGAAAGAGCTCGCCATCTGAGCCAATCTCTCTTCCTCAGTTTCACCCACAACGAGAGAGGACACTATCTTCTTCGCTACGGCTCGTTGGTGCAATTCTCTGTCTCTCGTTAGTAGGACCATATTGTCCTCAACAGCGATTGTTAGAAGGTCGTTGTCCTTTGCGCTCGCATCGTATCTTACCTCGTATCCTAGTATTCGCAACCACCTTGCCAGTCCACCGAGCATTCCGTCAACAAGAAATCTCATTAGCGCCTTCCACTTTTCAGAATCTTCCCGCCACCAGGCTTTCCAACGATCTCTCCCTCGCGGTAGACAACCAACCCATTCACGATGGTAGTATGAACAACACCTTGAGTCTTCCAGCCCTCAAAGGGAGAGTAGTGAGCCTTCGAAAAGAACCTCGCAGGGTCAACCATTCCTCTTTTTTTCAGATCGACCAAAACCAGGTCGCCATCGGCTCCATTCTCAAGTCTTCCTTTCGAACGAAGATCGAAGATCTTCGCGGGATTGGTTGCGAGGAGAGAGACTAATCGTCCAAGGGACAGCTTTCCCTTGTTGACCATGGTCAGCATCAAAGGCAAAGCGGTCTCGAGGCCGGGTATCCCGGGTGAGCTTTCTCGAGGGGGTTGCGCCTTTTCTTTGACAGTATGGGGCGCGTGATCGGTCGCCATGATCGTTGGAATGCCCATCTTCATCGCTCGAAACAAGTTTTGCCTATCCTTGCCAGGTCTCAGCGGTGGCACCATCCACGCCTTCCATCGCAGCGTCTTCACATGATTCTCGTCGAGGAGAATGTGATGAGGCGTGATTTCTGAGGACAAACGGCTTGAAGCTCGATCCGAAATTGCAGACAAGCTAGACGGAAGACTAACGTGGCAGAAATGAACGCGACAACCAATCGGTCTCTGCAATCTTAAGATTCGTCTCACAGCGCTCGTTTCCGCGTTTCCCCGTCGCAGTCGGACTAGTTCTGCGAAGGTCGTGATCTTTTCTGTCCTGGGAAGTTTGGTCATGTCTTCTGCATGCACTGTGAGGAGAAGGGAAGCTTGCTTCGCGGCGTTCAAGACCTGGACGACTACCTTGTCATCGTCGATGTCCAAGGGGGCGATAGGGCTGGGCAGGTAGAGTTTCATCGAGAAAGCCCCAGCAGTTTTCATACCCCTCACTTCATCGTAATCATTGAGTGCGGCCGAGTGGAATCCTACATTAACTAGAATTTTCCCGGAAGCTCTCTCTGCTCTCTCTCTGAGGCGTTCGGCCGAGTCGGTAGGCGGAAGAGAATTGGGCATGTCTATGACTGAGGTGAATCCACCCGCTGCAGCGGCTGCTGTTCCGGTTGTGAAGTCTTCTTTGTAGGACAGCTTCATGTCACGTAGGTGGACATGACCGTCAATCAGTCCCGGCAGTACTATCAACCGGCGGGCTAGAATCTCCTCGTCAGCCCGTTCGGTGATGCTCCTCGCTATTCTTCGAATCTTGCCGTGTTCAACGAGGATAGAGCCCCTGGTTGTGTCGTTCTTGGTCCAGATTTGGGCGTCTCGAATTAGCAGGCTGGGCAGGTCTGACGTGTTGTCGCTTTTACTCCTCTTCAGGTGCTTCAAGATCCCTAGAGCAGTCCGTGCAGAGGAATACCCCGTCCTTCTGGACGAGGCTGTCTGACCATGTTTCGCATTCGTCGCAGTATCCCCCAAGCGTCGGTCGGGTCCTCGGGCTCTCTAGTCCAGCCCGATTCTTTTCGGAGGCTAGGTCGATTATCGCCGGCGTCACTTGCAAGATGTCTTTCATAGTTACGATTCCTACCAGTTTTCCTTCGTCCATTACGGCGAGTCGTCGAATCTTCTTGTGATTCATGATTTTTGTGGCTTCGGTGACCGTAGCTCTTGGGGTGATAGTTGCTACTGGCTTCGACATTGTCTGTCCAACCTTCAGTTCGGAAGGAAGAACGTTTCTTGCAGCCACTCTCTGGACAATATCTCTCTCCGTGATTATTCCGGCCGGGTTTCCGGACTTGTCTACAATGATTACGCAACCGATGTCATGTTTGCCCATAAGCTTCGACACTCCCGCGACGGTCTCGTTCTCCTTCGCCGTGATCGGCGGTCGTGACATTATGTCGCGAACGAGAATGTCCGGCTCGGTCTCATGAACCGACAATGCAAGATGCGCCTTTTCCTCGCCATCTATAAAATCTTCATGCAGCGACGAGCCTAGCAAAGATTATCTGCGGCGCGATTGAGGTGTGTGCCTGATTGTTCTTGGTTGCGGGTCCCGGGTCTAGTTTGGCTCTTGAACCCTCTGAGCCTCAGAAAATCCGGTCAGTCTCGCCG
>VBAY01000138.1 GCA_005883085.1 Candidatus Bathyarchaeota archaeon | reverse complement strand
ATCTACCTCAACCAAATGCTACTGAACACGCGTACATCTACACGAACTACGTTAACGTGGGCGGGTTCCAGCTCTTCTATGCAGGGCTCGTGAACGCGACCCACAATGGAACGTTCGTGACCATACCCATCCAGACCTTCTTCGAACACTTCAAGACCGTCGGGGGAAAAGACGCCATAACAGCTTCTTCATTCATCAGCCTCGTCAGCTTCAACGAGTCCAACGCCGACCCCTACCCCAACTCGCCTGACAAGACCGACACAGTCTACGCTAGCTTCAGCCTCGGCGTGAACCTAACAGCAATCACTGGCCACAAGTTGCCGGGCTACGTCGCAACCAGCCAAATCACACCCCTAACCCAGGTCGACAGCCAACACTACACGTGGGGACTGAAATACACCAACCTCAACGCAATATGGTGGAAGATCAATCCTGATCCATTCTTCCCAACCGCTGACCTCGTCACACCGAGAGGCTTCGCCCAGTACAACGAACTCAGTTTCAACTATGCGCTTGCAATCGATCCCACGTCTAAGACGGCAACGCTAACCACGAGCTACACCGTCGGCAGGATGACAGACCTTTACATTCTATCCCCGACGCCAGCAATCCATCTCAATGCAGCAGGAACTTACAACCTAACCGGTTACCAGATCAGTAACCAGAACATTTACCAGTTCCTACAATTCAGACAAATGAAGCTCTCGATAGTCCTTGCGAACAAGGCAATTCTTGCCGGAACGGTCTCCGACAAAGACGACTCAGGCGCAAGCGTCGACAACAGCAACTCAACTGACGTCACCCATACCGCGGTGAATACAGACGCGAGCGACGGCGACAAGGTCTTCAGAGCAGACTTCGGTGTGAAATCGAAATACCAGCTCTACAACTATACAGCAGACTCCTCCGAGAACACCGCCTCTCCATACAGTGTAAACGTGAGAACGGTCAATGTCAATGCATGGGCCGGGAACCACGCCTTCTGGTTCCAGAACCGCTTCATGGGGTTCCTACCCTTGTTCGTCGCCAACGTAGATCCTGGACTAATCCAGCAGGCCAAAGCAGGACTCATAGACTTCACCGTCTCAGACTACCTCTACATCATATCCTATCCAACATGGGGCGGCTACAAGATAGTTCACGACCCAGATTACACAGCATTCTACACCCCGGCTAGCAACGTTGGACTGCTTACAGCCATCTTCCTTGCGGTGGCTGTCGCAGCAGGAGTTGGAGGGCTATTCGCCTTTCTGTTCAGGAAACGAAGAGCAGCCGGTTTGGCCGTTGCCGGAGTCGGAACAACTGGCCCCGCCCCAACTCGGGATCCAACCCCCTCAGGTCCGCCACTTCCAGGCCGATAGTGACTGCAATTTCCCTCCTCCAATTTCTTTTCTCTTTCAATTGGGGAACCGCGAGCTAAACTTCATCTCCAAATCCAGTAGCACCACGAATCGCACATGATAAGCACCGGCTCATCAATTGATGTCTCACACCTGACAAAGACCTATGGGTCTACTGTTGCCCTCAACGATGTCACACTATCAGTAAGCACCGGTGAAGTACGAGGTCTTCTCGGGCCGAACGGGTCCGGAAAATCGAGCCTGATGAAGACAATAATGGGCTTGACGAAGCCATCCTATGGCTCGATCCAAGTGCTCGGATACGACGTCCGAGCCAACCCAATGGAGATCAAGAGAATTGTCGGCTACGTTCCCGAGTCGCCGCGGTTGTATGAATTCCTGACTGCGACCGAATATCTTGATTTCATAGCCGATGTTCGAGGAATACCATACGAACAAAAAAAGGAACGTATCGCGAGATTTGTGGACGCCCTTGACCTCGAGGGAAAACAGGGAGATATGATCAGCAGCTACTCCCAAGGGATGAAGCAAAAGGTAGCGATTATCGGAGCGCTGCTCCACCGGCCTCGGGTCCTACTCATGGACGAACCCCTCAACGGGCTAGATCCCAAATCTGCCAGACTAGTAAAGGAGCTTATCCACGGACTCGCGAGGGAGGGAGTGTCTGTGATGTTCAGCACGCACATTCTCGAGATAGCGGAGGCCATCTGTGATAGGCTGACGATCCTTCAAGGGGGGAAGATTCTGGCAGAGGGGTCTTCTAAGGACCTGAGGGAGAATGCCGGGCTTCCTGGATCGGGTCTCGAAGAGGTCTTTCTGAAGCTAACCGGAACGAAAGGGGTCGAGGACATAGTTGAGGCGCTGATCAGATGAGACTTCCAGTTCTGTTTAAGTTTGCCAAGGTTCTGATGATTTCACGGCTTCGAAGTACCCGGCGTTCAATCGTGTCTCGAAGCATAACTAGTCGACCTATTCTCATCGGCCTCATAGGAATCGCTCTCTTCGTTGCTGCACTGCTTTTCGGTTACCTGACAACTGTTTTCCTTGGCTCCGGCGGAGCCCCCTTGACCGGGCCGGTTGCGCATCAACTAGTCGTAACCATTTTCGGAGGAATCCCTCTTTTCCTCGTGGGCTTCTATTTTACCATGGGACTCTTGTGGGAGGTGAACGCTTCCACAGAGGCCGAGAGCACGGACGCGATCAACTGGCTGCCCATCACACCTGGGGAATACGTTGCAGCCTCAGCTCTCTCTACCGGCTACACCTACTCTCCACTACTCATGGTCGCATTCGGCTACGCTCTCCCAATCGGAATCCTTACCGGGAATCTTGCTGGATTCCTAGTCCTTGTTCCAATCGCCCTCTTGTCCACATCTGTCGGGTCGGTTAGCGTCGAGATTCTGAGGTCCGCGTTGGCAAGCGCATCGACGGCATTCAACAAGCTAGGCGGTAGAATCACCGTTATCATGCGAATCCTCGGGATAATCCTGATACTTCTTGTTACCCAGCTCCTATTCAGCGGAGTGTTCCTAATCCAGATCATAAGCTCTCTCGTCGGAACAGCGGCCGCAGCAAGCTTCGTACCTGTCTTCTGGCCTACTCTCGCAATAACCAAGCTGCTTCAATCCGACTTTCTAGGCAGCGCAGGATTCCTAGGGCTGAGCATAGCACTGTTTCTATTGCTTTCATACATTGCCCTATCACTCAGAGCCAAATATTGGGCCGTGACCCCTGGGGCGATCCACTTCGCCGGAGCTGGTTCCGTATCAGGGCCAAGCTGGCTAGGTTACCTTGGGTTAAGCTCTCCCTCGATCGCGATGCTCAAGAGAGAAATTCGATCGGCAACCCGAAGAAAAGAAGTGGTCAGACTGATGGCAATCCCGATCATAATGCCCATCATGATATCCTTCCCCGCGATCTTCTCCCCAGCTCCATCGTCCACATCGGGACCTGCCCAGATAGATCCGATTTTTCTAGTTATTCCCTTTCTGTTCGGGATCGGACTGGGCTCGCTATTTCTTGGAATGACTTCGATTGGTCAAGAAGGAAGAAGGCTGTGGAACATTAGCGCGCTTCCAGTTTCTGCTAGTATGCTTGTGAAGAGCAAGCTCCTGTTCACATCCCTGGTATCAAGCATCGGACTTGGTCTAGGAGCTGTTGTCTCTGCCCTTCTGCTTCACGCTTCGATATTCGTTATTCTAGGGTTCCTAGGTCTCGGGCTCGTCGTAATATTGGCCGAGGCAAGCCTGGGTATTGCTATAGGTTCAAGGTTCCCAGATTTCTCTGACGGTCCCAGGCCAAGATTTGTCACGGTGGTTGGCTCGATAATTGGAGCCGTTTTGGGTATAGTTGAGATGGCAATAATGGCTCTCCCCATAATTCTGTCATTCATCCTGAGGACTTTTCTCTCGATCTTAATGCCCCTTCAATTCGTCCTAGCCCTTTCAGGTGCTGTTGCGGGGCTGCTTGCTTGGATAGGCTACAGCATGTCGATCAAACCCGTTGACTCCATTCTTTCAGAACTGCCCAACTAGTTTGAGACCAGGAGCCCAATGAATCGGAATTCGGCGATAGTTGACGTGCGATTATTGTTACCGTGATTTTGCAAGGTCTGTTGCAGATAACGTTAATATTTACTCGTGTGGACAGGCCACGTGAATCATGGACAGGCAGCTGGGAGCCAAGTCAGGCTGTGAAACTTCTGCATGACCAATGATTCGCAGCCAGAAACAAGTGAGAAATTTATGGAAATGTCTGACGAACCCAAATCATGGGTAGAAGAAGCAAGGAACAGGGTCAAGCGGATCTCGGACCTTGACCCTCAAGACCGCCTAGACATCGTCTACGGTATCGGCCTGTGTTGCTCGACCCTCGCGAAGAGTATGCAAGGCTGGATGCAGTGGATCGGGAATCTTTCACTCAAGGATTTTGAACGACCAGAGCTAGAGGAAATTTTTGGTATCATAAAGAAGGCAACAGTCCAGCTCATGGAGCTAGACATTGACAAGACCGAAAAGTACGAGCAGTCCCACGGCCTACGCCAGAAAGCTCCGGACCGGCAGAATCGACTGGTCAGCTAGAGCAAGAATTAACAAGACAGAACGCTATCGCCCCCGTGAAAGGTGCGGGGTCTGAAGAAAAGACGAATCGTCTCCATAGCTGAGTTTAGCATCCATCCCATTGGGACAGGGACGAGTGTTGGCAAATATGTTAGGCAGGCACTGCAGGCTATCTCCAAAATCGAGGGGCCTGATTACCAGGTCACTCCCATGGCGACGATCCTTGAAGCCAAAGACGTTCCTACAATTCTGAAAGCGGTTGAGGCTTCACACTCGGCCTTGCGATCGATGGGTGCAAAGAGAATTTCCTCTATCCTTCGGATCGACGAGCGCCTAGACAAGCCGAGAATGATGAAGGACAAGATAGCAAGTGTCAGGGACTGCTAGGGTCCGTATCGTATCCCGGTTCTACTCTAACCTCTTGAACATGCTCTGCATAAAGTGTATCGGGATCGGCTGTCCGCTCCTGCTGGTTTCGTAGTATGTCTTGCACATATCACACTGCCAGACTTCCATGTCTCTTATCTGGGCGGGAGCCCCGGCTTCAAAGTCTTCTTGGACGATGTATCGCCCGACGAAGTCGAGCTGCAAGTCACACTTTGGACATTTCAAGAATTCAGGTCTCAGTTCTT
>VBAY01000137.1 GCA_005883085.1 Candidatus Bathyarchaeota archaeon | reverse complement strand
TCCAAATGGCGAAGTTCTCTCGATGAGCCCGTTGCAACCAAGCAATGAATGCGCTTGGCTGGAAAGCATGAACGTTACGACCCAGCAAAGGGCCAGACAGCTGGGACTGCCCGATTGCGACTATGTCGCGTGGTATCACCGAACGAGTCCTCCCACGCTGTTTCTTGAGTTTCAGAACTTCACGGAGTTAACCTACAATCTCAGCAACACTACTGCTAGATCGACCGGCTCGGAACTCCTCTGCTTCTCACTCTCTTCGCAAAGCTTTCAGTGCTGGGTGCCACCTGCAAGGGTCTCTCACCTGAAGTGAGAGGCCATGTATGGGTCGAGGCCGCAAGGGACCTGTTTTAGCGATAATGCTTGAAAATCCTAGCGCGACTCATGAAGTGACTTCAACGTTAACCACTGTGGTCACGGTTTCCCCGTATTGTTCTGTCTTCTGAACATTGAGATAGTATGTTCCGCTCTGTTGAACGCTAACAAGAAAACCGGCTTGGGTCGTGTTTGTCACCGGTTTGTTGATAAGGTAGGTGGTTGCCGCCGAGTTTTGCTGGTACCAGAATGTTACGTAGACAAGATATTGTGCTGTGCTAACCGTGATGTTGACGTTTCTGTTTCCGAGAACGAAGAGGTCAAACTGCCATATATGATTCTCCTTTAGAGTTTGGGTGTCATCGACCAAGACGCGTGGGATGTACTCATAGTAGATGCCTCCAAGAATTGCCGCGACTATAACAGTCGCCAAGACAATTACAAGCGATAGAAATTTGCGCTTTTTCATTATTAATTCCGTTGAGTCCTTGCCTATACAATCCAGGCAGGAGAGCACTGGACACTCATCTTAGTTCCATCGACACTTAATCGCATGCCCAATTTGGTTGATCGAGTTTACAATCTCCCTGATATTTGCGCAGCATAGAGAGTTTGCCTCATCTTCTCTGAACAACTAGTAGCTTTTTGGATCGGGAGGCTGGTTGAGCATGGAGTATCCGGAAAATTCGTCTTGGGCCAGATGTCTATCCAACAAGTCTCGCCAGGCTCCGAGGGTATCTATGACTTGGTATGTGATAGGTGTTTGACTCTATATCGAAGACCGATGGAAATGACAAAGAGCAAAGAAACCAGTTGGCCAGACCCGTATAGCAACTTATATCTTTTTGAGTATGAAACATCCAAACGGCTTTAGTAGCCATCTCTACAGGCATAGATATGCTAGCCGAGCTAACTCATCCTTACATTAGAAGAAGTTGATAGGTAATAGTAGCACGTAACAGAGTGAAGTCGAAAAACACTGTCATTCTTGGCTCAGGCGCGGCATCTCAAAAGGGACGACCTTCGGAGAACCGTTCGTTCAGACTAGACCACGATACAATCGACAAGCTGAATGATATTTCCGAGAAGGAGAGAGTTAGCGTTAATGTTCTAGCCAATAAGGCACTCAGGAGATACGTTGAGTACGATGTTCCAGGCGAGAAGTTCGGACTCGTAACCATATCCAAAGCTTTGTTGAAGACTCTCTTTGCTCTTATGACGGAAGAACAAGCGAGAGAGCTGGGCCGAAAGTCCGGTCGTGAAGCCGGGCCAGGATTCGTGACCTTCTGGTACAAGAAGTTCGATCTAGAGAACACGATCAAAACTATAGGAAAAGTTACGTCTGAGTACGGGAGAAACTTTAGCTTCGATTCGTCTTTGGACGGCAAGACACACGTTCTGGTCATGCGGCATGAAAGTGGAAAAAATGCTTCTGCGTACTATGCAGAATCAACAAGAGCAATATTTGCATTGCTTGGGCTTGATTGTAGAATAGAGGAGAACGAAGACCAGGTTACAGCACATGTTGACGCGCTTCCTTCAAGCAGCTTGCTTCCACCTCTAAAGCCATCTACAACAATCCCAAAGCTCTCAAGCCTGCCGGACCCCCAAATCACGGAATAGAACTCTACGTCCTGAGCGTGAGAGGCTGGCCCTGTTAGGCCTGCACTTAAAACGGGGTCAATATAACCAGTCCTCCAACACGGAAAAATGGAAAGATCCGCGGACTACAAAGCCTCAGGGGGAAAACTCGTCCGGATCAGACTCACAGAAGAAGCAGGTCATATCCGGTCCGTCAGGATAACAGGCGACTTCTTCCTCATTCCCGAAGAGAGCGTCGGAAAACTAGAAAAAATGCTTGAGGACACTCCCCTACGGGAACAAGAAATCCGACTCCTAGTTAACAGATTCTACAGTGCAACCCAGGCTCAAGGAGCAGGAGTCACCCCAGATGATTTCGTCAAAGCACTACTCGCCACGAGAGAGGTATAGAGCACTGGAAACCTGGCGTCTCGTAGACCACGAATATCGCGACAATCCGTCAATGAACCTGGCTGTTGAAGAGGCGATACCGCGAATGGTCGGGGAAGGAAAAGCTCCAAGTACAGTCCGGTTCTGGCATAATTCCAACACGATCGTCATAGGATGCTTCCAATCCGCCAAGCTAGAAGTGAATATGCAGGCTTGCAAGGAGACCGGAACCGAAATCGTGAGAAGATTCACGGGCGGGGGAGCGGTCTACCATGACAGTGGGAACTTGAATTATGCGATATCGTTGCCGAAGGGGCACCGGTTGGTCCCGGACCATAATCTACAATCAGTATTCCAGAGATTGTCTGAAGGTGCGGTCGAGGGCTTGCGAAGGCTCGGCGTGAAGGCGGAGTTTCAGCCTGTGAACGATATCCAAGTTGACGGGAAGAAGGTGTCAGGGGCTGCGGGAAGCATCCGATGGAATTCCGTGTTCCATCACGGCTGCATTCTTGTCGGTTCAGACTTAAGCATTCTCGGGAAGGTGTTGAATGTTCCGCGGGTGAAATTGGAGGATAAGCATGTTGCGAGCGTGCAGAAACGGGTGACAACTGTGCGGGATGAGCTGGGACGGGATATTACCACTAAAGAGGTGCGCGATGCGATTGTGGGTGGGATTGAGAGTTGTTACGAGGTCCGGTTGGAGTCTGGCGTGTTGATGAAGGAGGAGGTTAGGCTGGCTGAGGAGTTGTATCAGACCAAGTATAGCCGATTGGAGTGGAACTTGGAGCCCTGATCAAGACTAGGCTCCGGCTTCGTCAACGACTCGATCCTGGGCCGAGCCTCGGGCATAGTGATCTTTGTCAAGAGTTCGCCGTGTGTTCTAAACCAATCAGGTATGATAACTGCGCGCAATAGCTCCTGAACTGTTACTCCTCGCTCCTTCGCCTCCCCGTCTAGGAGGTCGAAGGTCTGGTGTCCGAACGCTACCATCACTTTGATCGAAGACATTTTTTTTCTGTTTTCACACCGTTTTTTCTTACACGTTATCGCTAGGGGTCCTAGAAAATGACCCGAAGAGATACCTTAGACGACTGGTATCCGGCTGGAAATCATATAAATCTGCCGGAAAAACCGGTTCGGAAAAACCATGTCCGTGAAGAGGAGCGCGCAGACCGAGAGCGTCGACGATTACCTCAAGACGGTGTCGGTGGATACGCGGGTTGCGCTCGAGAGACTCCGCAAGATCATTAAGGTTGCCGCACCCGAGACAACCGAAGTCGTCAGCTACAAGATTCCAATTTTCAAGTACCAAGGACACCCTCTAGTCGGGTTCGGGGCAACGGAGAACCATTGCTCATGATGAGTTCAAGCATGATTCCCAAACTCGCACGCGCAAGAAATGCGGAACTCAAGGGATACGATGTTAGCGGTGCCACCCTCCACTTCACGCCTGACAAGCCTCTCCCTGCCACGCTCGTGACAAAGCTCGTCAAGGAACGCATAGCCGAGAACGAGAAACGCGCAAAAAAGTGAGGCGGTCTAGAATGTTGTTCTTCTCGTCTTGCCCTGTTGGGCTATGTTCTCTTTCAGGACTGACCCTTTTGGTCCGTAACCGTAGGTTTTGAGCCATAGCTTGACTATCGCGACGCATTTTTGACAGCGTATTCTTCTGGCCTGGACCAGCTTTCTCTTCCACACCTCTCGAGTAGCGTTCCAGGTCTCCTGGCTGGCCTTTTTCAGCTGCCGACTCCTATTGTAATAGTCTATCCAATAATCGACCCAACCTGCGGGTGTGGTGGGTGCGGATTTTCCATGTCCCACAGGATGGTGGCCTGTCATTCTAGCTCTCCTGTCGAGACTCCCGGCTCACCTGTATGACCCTTTCCGTACTGCTCTCCTTCCAACGATTATCGACGGAGACAATTTGCGGAAACTTATCTTCCTTCAATCTTGTTGTTCAATCTGGTCTCCAAGCAGAGTGTCTGGGATGTTTGCTGGGAGGATCTGGCTTGGGAGAAGATACTGGGAAGCGTAGACAGCCAGCTCGAAACTCTTACATTCCATGAGAATTCGTCCTGCGAGGTCCCGCCCAAGTGTCCCGAAAAAAGTTCCTGGGGGAAACCGCGCTTTCCTCGAACTCAATGGCGAATTCGAGATTGTTCTTAGGTAAGCGTCAAACTATTGTTCGTGGATCGGAATCTAATCGGGGTCTAAAAAAGGGGGGAGGTTGACGGAGCTATTATAGTATGATTACGCTTTGAAGAACGGTGCATAAGCGAGAAGTGTCTCGCTCTTGAAGATACCGTCAAGCTGACTAACTCTCTCAACGGAGGTCTTCACAATGTCTTCAGAGGTTCGTGCTTGCCAGAGGGCGACTATGTCGAATTGTCCGGGTACCGTAGATGCTTCTACGAAGCCTGGGATAGTGCTGAGCTGCTTGATGACGTTCTCGCTGGTAGTGTGCTCACAAGTTAACAAAGAAACGCCGAGGGCCATTTGGTTCTCGAATTTCTTGG
>VBAY01000136.1 GCA_005883085.1 Candidatus Bathyarchaeota archaeon | reverse complement strand
TCCCTAGCATGACGAGGAGAATGTTGGCCTGGCGGACCATTCTGTTCTTGTCTGGAAACATGATGCTGCCCTGATCAGTACAACCTGAAAAGATTAGTTAAAAGAGAACGTGCGAAGAAGACCGCGTTCTCCAATGGTTTGCGAAAGGTTCACCTTTGCCATCATCAAACGCCTTTCTTCGACCTTGCGAATTTCCATCTTCTGAGTGCCATGTTGCCATGCTTGTGTGTCAAGACCACTCATCCTGTCCCTGATCGCCGCGCTGAGGGATCGTCGGGAATCAATAGACTGAGACTCTAGCACGCCCAGGCCTAACTGCTTCGCGATCCCTTTGAGGGAGAGCCCAGCTGACTGCAACCGTCCAAAGATAGCTTGCAGACCTCCATCACTCCGTATCATCCTCACGGTCTCCACAACAGTCCTTCTGTCCACTCCCGCTGCTCTGGCAACTCGCGCGGTTGGTATCTCTATTTGGTTAAGGTAGATTCCGTCATCGCGTATAGCCAAGCCGTTCTCTATGCATAGCCGGGCGATTTTGAGTCGTTCGGGATGATGAGGTCCCAGTAGTTGTTCGATTTTGTTCCACATAGGTGTATGTACTAAACTGTACAAGCAAGCTTAAAATTTTACGTAAAGTCACAATACCTGTCATGCTTGAAACCGAAGGGACGATGCTTCCCCAGAACCGAGTCAACCTAGAGGAAGATGAGATTCCAACACGATACTACAACATACAAGCTGACCTTAGAGAACCTCTTCCTCCACCCCTCGACCCGAAGACCAAGCAACCGGTCAATCCTGCCAGCCTCGAAAGGATCTTCGCCAAGGAGCTAATCCGTCAGGAGATCAGCTCAGAACGCTACATCACCATACCAGACGAGGTCCTGCAGGCCTATCTTGAGATTGGCCGTCCGACTCCTCTAGTACGAGCGACCCGGTTGGAGAGATTTCTCAAGACTCCCGCCAAGATATTCTACAAGGCAGAATACCTCAGCCCGACCGGCAGTCACAAGCCCAACACAGCGATAGCCCAAGCCTACTACAACAAGAAACAGGGAACCGAGAGACTAGCTACAGAAACCGGCGCAGGCCAATGGGGATCCGCGCTAGCGCTAGGCTCTGAGATGTTTGGATTGAAGTGCAAAGTGTACATGGTACGGGTTAGCTACCAACAGAAGCCCGGGAGGCGCGTTATGATGGAGACGTATGGAGCGGAGGTTCGGCCCTCACCCAGCGAGGACACGAATTTTGGAAGGTCTTTGCTAGTCCAAGACAAGAATCACCCAGGGACTCTTGGCATCGCGATAAGCGAAGCGCTCGAAGACACCGTTACTCACGATAACACGAGATACTGCCTTGGCTCGGTCATGAACCATGTTCTGACTCATCAGTCGATTATTGGCCTTGAAGCGAAGAAACAGTTCGAATCGATCGACGTACAGCCAGACATAATAGCGGGATGCATCGGCGGTGGCTCCAACTTCGCAGGCTTCGCCTACCCATTTCTCGGCGACAAGCTCCAAGGGAAACTGGACGCGGATTTTGTCGCATGCGAACCAAAAGCCGTCCCATCCACAACGCGCGGAACTTTCACGTATGATTTTGGAGACGCTGCTGAAATGACACCGCTCCTAAAGATGTACACTCTCGGGCACAAGTTCCAGTCTCCTCCCATTCATTCAGGCGGCCTGAGGTACCACGGAAAGGCCCCATCGTTATCCTACCTCATCAACAAAGGCCACGTCCACTCAGTTGCCTATCACCAGAACGAAGTATTCCAAGCCGCAAGAACCTTCGCGCAGACAGAAGGAGTCATCCCGGCACCTGAAACCGCTCACTGTATCAAGTACATCATAGACCAAGCGATTCAGTGCAAGAAGACCGGCGAGGAGAAAGTACTCGCCTTCAACAACTGCGGCCACGGTCTGCTCGACCTCAAGGCCTACGAAGACTTCCTGGGAGGAAAACTCACCGACTACGAACCGCCAAAAATTGAAATCGAAACGTACGTAAAATAACCGAGAATATCAAAGCCTTACCTCTCTTCTAGACCGTCTGGTGCCGCATTACATGCCCAGTACTGGAAGAATAGCATTGACAATCGTGGACCATGCATCTGATTCTGGATCAATCAGCTCGAAATGGCCAACGCCTTCTAGTTTGACAAGACTGGGCTGTTCACCCAGCTGTTCAGCTCTCTCGACGAACTCTTCGGACTGAGAAGCGGGAACAATGGTGTCAGCCGTTCCGTGGATTAGAACTTGGATTGTTCCCGCGGGGAGGAGCTCGATAGGGCTCCCGGCATCAAATCGCTCTGGGTACTGGTCCGGCGATCCACCCATGAGCTTTGCAACGGCGCCGTTTCCCAGCCGTTGCTTCCAGGCTGCCCGAAGGTCGCACACGCCCGCGAGCGAAACCGCACGGACAAGACGATACTTCTGAGCGCAGTGCAGAGGTGATGCTTTGGGAACGCGATGCCTGCTTGCGAGCCATTGTGCAAGGTGCCCTCCAGCCGAGTGTCCTATGACCGCTGCCCTAGCAATGTCCACGCGTGGATCTGAAGAGATTATTTCGACAATATGGTCAGTCGCGAGGCTGACATCTTGGAAGGTTCCAGGCCAGCCTCCGCCAGAGTTTCCGACCCTTCGGTATTCAAGGTTGCAGGTGACAACTCCTTTGTTGGTGAGTGCAGTGCAGAGGGAACCAATGTGTTTCAAGTCATAGGCGGATTGCCAGAAACCCCCATGTATCACAAATAGCAACGGGAACGGACCCGGACCATCGGGGAAACGCAATTCAGCAAAGTGTTGAGGTTCAGGGCCGTACTCGATGCGTTTGTCGAAATTCGGTGAATGTCTTTCCAAGATGTCGCTCAAGTCTTTTTCAAAGTCGGATAACCGGCACTCACCGTATAAGGTCCACCAATGAAAGGGCTAGAATAATCCCATTAGTGGCGGGTTTCTTTAGATACTGCTCTTGCTCAATGAGCCTTTGGAATCCCGAATTGGCGACTAGTGAACTTCCTCCGGAAAAACTGCGATTTGAATGTCCGCCTGGAAAGGTCGAGTGTAAGACCAGCGAAGAACTTGCGCCTCTCGAAGGAATCGTCGGCCAAGATCGAGCCCTCAAGGCCCTCACATTCGGAGTAGAGATGAAAGCGAAAGGATTCAACATCTTCGCAGCGGGGCCCCCAGTCACCGGCAAAAGACCTGCAACTAGAAGTTACCTTGAAAAAATCGCCAAAACCAAGCCCACTCCGCCAGACTGGTGCTACGTAAACAATTTCCAAAATCCTTACGAGCCGAAGGCGCTCAAACTCCCGGCAGGCAAAGCCAAGATCTTCCAGAAGGATCTGAGAAATCTCATAGACCAAGTCAAGAGAGCCGTTCCTGCAGCTCTTCAGAGCGAAGAATTTGCCGCCCGATCAAATAGCATAACAAAGAAATCGGTGGAAGAGAGAGACAAGATTCTCAACGAGCTTAACGATGTAGCTAAACAGTCCAGTTATGCCGTCCGAATGAACCAGCTAGGCATCGGAATAGTCCCCATCCGGGCGGGAAAAGCTCTCAGTCAGGAAGAATACGACTCTTTACCCCCGAGTACGAAGAAAAAGTTTGAACAGAGCAGAGAGACTGTAAGAAACGCACTGGACAAAGCCGGGAAACAAGTCAACGAGCTCGAAGCCAACACACTGGACGAATTGAAAAAACTCAGAGATGACACCGTCCACTATGCTATGGGAGGTTTGATCCGAACGTTAACCTTTCGCTATCAGGACCAGCCAGACGTAATACATTACCTCGACGATCTGAAAGACGACATTCTTGAGAACACCGAGCTGTTCACGATCGGCGGGACGGAACAGCAGAAAAAAGACCCCGAAGCACCCCCGAGTCTCGCGGAGAGTGGCGTGCCTGACATTCTGTTCCGCAGGTACCAAGTCAATGTTATCGTCGATAATTCAGAAACAAAAGGCGCGCCCGTGATCGTCGAAGACAACCCAACGGTAACGAACTTGCTCGGTAGAATCGAGAATGAGGCCAAATTTGGAACCCTCTCAACAGACTTCACCCTGATCAAAGGAGGATCGATTCACAAGGCCAACGGTGGCTTTCTCATACTCGGGGCCAGGGAGCTTCTAACAAGCCAGCTATCCTACGAAGGCCTCAAGAGAGCGCTTCAAAGCGGTAACATCGCCATCGAAGAAACGGGCCAGAGGCTCGGCGTTGCAAGTACAAAGAGTCTCACTCCGCAACCAATCCCGTTGAACGTCAAAATCGTCTTGGCCGGGGAGCATGAGATTTACCAAGCCCTCTACGTCGCCGACCCCGACTTCGGCCTGCTCTTCAAGGTCAAAGCCCACTTCGATGACACAATCGAGAGGAACGACGAGAATATGAAAACCTACGGAAGGTTTGTCCACACTCTGTGTGAGAAAGAGAATCTGAATCATCTTGAAGCAGCCGCCATAGCAAAGGTTGTGGAGTACGGTTCGAGACTTGCAGAGGACCAGACCAAGCTCTCTACCAAATTCCCCGAAATCGCCGACCTTGTAAGAGAAGCTAACCACTACTCATCTCAGGACGATTCCAAATACATTAAGGACGCCCATATCTTGAAGGCTCTACAAGAGAAAATCTATCGATCGAATCTCTTGGATGAAAAGACCAAGGAAATGATCGAGAGAGGCATCATTCTCATCGACACCTCGGGAACGAAAATAGGTCAAGTTAATGGTCTTTCAGTCATCAGCCTAGGCGACTTCGACTTCGGCCAACCATCCAGAATCACCGTGAGTGTTGGTCTTGGAAGAGAAGGAGTCATCGACATCGAACGCCAGGCCAAGCTGGGCGGACAACTACACACGAAAGGAGTTCTGATAATATCGGGCTATCTTGAAAACAAGTACGCACATGACAAACCATTGAGCGTGGCTTGCAGGCTTGTCTTCGAACAGAGCTATGGCGGAGTTGATGGAGACAGCGCGTCCAGCACTGAACTCTACGCGATCCTCTCAGCCCTCTCCGAGCTTCCCATCAAGCAGAACTTCGCGGTCACCGGATCCGTAAACCAGAAGGGAGAGGTCCAAGCAATAGGAGGAGTGAATGAGAAAATTGAAGGATTTTACCATACATGCAAGACAAAGGGTCTGAAAGGGGACGAGGGAGTTCTCATACCTCAAAGCAATGTCCAGCATCTCATGCTTAGCGAAGAGGTGGTGGAAGCTGTCAAACAGGGAAGGTTCCACATCTATCCTGTAAGAACCATAGACGATGGTATTGAGATTCTGACAGGCGTAAAGGCAGGAGTTATGAAAACCGACGGAAACTATGAAGCGGACACGGTCCACTTCAAGGCCAACAAACGATTGGCCGAAATGGCTGACGAGATCACGAAATTCGGAGAATTCTCAGGAAGACCCCGAGACTAGCTGGCGTAGGCACAGCCCATCCAATCGGAACAAAGTTGGAGTCCCTAGAGGAATGCGCTTCGTAGACCCAAAAGTATTCGCTCGTGAACCTCGCTAGGCGGCCTTGTGCCATCCACGAGGTGCCATCCAAATCGGCGGGCTAGCGAACGATAGTTTCTCCGCACTTTCTCTAAGAACGCGCGGTCTCGTTCGTTGACGTCCCGACGCTTGGTCTTTCTTGAGAACGACTTCGGAATGGGAACATCCAGGACAAAGACAGCACGAGCCTCTGGCAGACCCGCGTCGAGGCCTGCGAGCCATTGAACACTCAAGCCCCTTGCCTCGCCATAAGCCAAGTTGGAAGGAGTGTATCTGTTACAAATCACAAAATCATTCTTAT
>VBAY01000135.1 GCA_005883085.1 Candidatus Bathyarchaeota archaeon | reverse complement strand
GCCCGTCTGTCCCGCCATCTCAAACGGTTTCCCGCCAAACTTCTCTTTCAGCATCGTCTGGTCTTTCTCCGAGAGCTTCATTACCACAATCCCGTTTGTAACGAGGAAACCGATGAACTTTCGATCATAGAAATAACACAGACAGCCCATCATAGGTCTCGAGCTCACCCCTTTCCAGGTCAGAACCTCTGCATCGAACGCCTTTCGAATCTCACTCATCTTCTCCTCATCATAATACTTCAAACAATCGCCCAAGCGTGGCCGGGTTTTGACTAATATGAAAAATCAGCGGATCTACCGCTCCGCTGACTTTCCCGAACGGGAGTTCATTCGGGCGGAGCCTGCCCAGTCCACACGAGGGTCAAGTGGGTTCTGGGTACCAGAACGGCTCCGGAGAGCGCAAAGTATGGCGCAGCCTATACGAACGCTGAGCCCTAATGGTAGGTTGCCGAGGAACTCGCTCACACAACAGAGTCTGGTTCTTCCGGGCTGTGAGATCTCCGTCGCAGTTCCCGAAATCGTCCCGGCAAGAAAAGTGAGTTGAAGATTGGAAATGAGGTCATCATCCACGATCGCGGCTCCCTGTCTAACCGGCCAGTTCCTCGCCCCGGCTATGCGAATTTCATGGAGCTGACAGGTAACGAGCGGAAAATCCGTTCTCTCCGGTCTCAGCTGGGCATTGTCCATTGTCGCGATCATTCTTGGTTTGCTGTTGTTCCTGAGCCCATCCTCTGCCCATCGAAGTCCCTCTGTCGGAAACGGTGTTCTGATGAGCGTGTCGAACCTCGCTCTTCCATGGACCTGGCTCGGAGCACTCTCCACAATCCCTCTCTTCTGGCTACTCATCCTCGGATGGATCCTCGGACTCTTCGTCGCGATTGGCGTATTCTCGAAGAGACGAAACCCGAGACAGATCAAACCACACTATCAGCGCTCCGCGCCAGGGAAGAATCTAGATAGACGACATAAATCTCACATCCGTTCCCTCACTGCGCTTTTGGCGGTATTCATGATAGTTCTGGCCGTAAGCGGCATGACAATATTCCTCATCCCGCCGACAACATCTAGCCCCGGCCAGGGACACGGCCCAGGAAACGGTGGGAACGGAGGAGGTACGAGCGGAGGACAATCCGGTGCAACCAGCAATAACCTAGCCAGTTTATCCACCAGCCTATTCCCTGTCGATCAAATTTCAGACTCGAAAGGTCTGGGGTACGGCGGACAGAGAAAGATAATCATCGACACCATCGGCAATATTTACGTTGCTTACAGGAAAGCGTCGCCAGGCTTCAGTCAAGAGGAGATCTGCGTCGCGGTATCCACCGACAATGGCAAGACCTGGGCCGACCTCGGTGGAGGACCAGTTGCTATCGTCAACGCCCCACCAGTAGCGTCAGGCACCCCTCAAGGCGGAGGAACAGGAACGGACCAGAGAGTACCGTCAATCGCAGTCGACTCAAGAGACCAGATTCATGTCGTGTGGTACGGGCGCGACCAAGTCTATACAGGCGCGAACGAGAGACAGATCAAATACGCTAGGTGGGACGGCGCTGCGTGGTCGCCCTGGGTCAACATCTCCCCCGTAACGGGATACTCTGGTAGCACGTACTGGCAAGAGCATCCAGTGATTGTTGTCGGAAAGAATAACGTTCTGCACGTTCTTTGGGAAGGCGCTGACTCTGGCAGCGTAGGGGTCCAGCAGATAAAACACTCCATGTCGACAGACGGCGGGAACAACTGGACGAGCTGGGAGAACATAATTCCTTTCGATTCGTCAGGACAAAGCCGGCCCGACGCTGTTGCTGATCAAAGCGGATATCTCTACGCAGCATGGTATGGCGGAGTTTCAGGCCAAACCGGAACACGCATCAAATACTCCAGATGGGACGTCGGCTCGAGGACTTGGGGTCAAGCACAGATTGTTGCAGGCATCGAAGGTTTTGACCAGAAACACCTAAGCCTCGCTATCGACAAGTCCAACACGCTGAGGCTCGTCTGGGACGGTCCCGACAACAGCAACCCAAACTCTCTCGTGAAATATTCCAGCCTAAACCTGAACCTATCCACGCCCCAGTGGACCGCGTGGACCAACGTCAATGCCATAACAGGACTTAACCAGTCCGACCCGATAATCTCAATCGGCCCCGCCGGAACGGTTCTCGTCGCCTGGCAGGAATGGACAGGCAGCGACTCACTTACCGCCACAAACGTATCCGTCTACATCATGATAAGTGGAGTCGCCCAATCCAAAACACAGCTGGGCAGCAGCTTCTCAACGAACAACAAGTGGCCTGTAATGTCGGAAGATTCATCAAGCGGAATTGTCCGTATAGCCTGGCTGAGCGGACAAGGAGCACCCTACACGATTTGCTACGGCCAAACCTCTCTGACAGTGTCCTAGCTTCTCTAACGAGCTGGAGGCCAAGTTGACCTCCGAAGCCCCAAAACGAAAAGGGTCGAGATGGAAAGACCTCACCCTAGCAACTTCAACCATCGTTGTCATCCTCCTCCTCGTCATCGTCGTCCAAGTAGCTACACAAGCCCCCCCAGCACAGACCGCTCAGGGTAAGGACATCGGATACAAGATCGCGACCACTAACGACTGGCAAGGCCTGGCTTGGGGAGAGACATGGAAGCTTGCTGAAAGCAACAACGGAACGCTCTACGTCGCATATAGATCGCAGGAAAGAGGCGGACAGGGATACAAGGCATACGTAGACTTCTCAAAGGACCACGGTGTGACATGGTCGCACCTAGGAGGCCGACCGATCTCCCCCGGGCCCGAGATTCAACGCGTTCCGGCACTCGCCGTTGGCAGTAACGACGTACTCCAAGTTGTCTGGTACAGCGAGCCAGGAGGATCGACAAGCGGAGTAGACCGTCAGATATGGTATTCCCGATGGTTTGAGGATGCGTGGACGGCCCCCAGGATAATACCGCTCCACATTGACGGATTTCAGCAGGCGGCAGACCCTAGCCACTGGCAAGAACACCCTGACATTATCGTCGACCGGTTCGACCCGAATCTAGTCTACGTGGTCTGGGAAGGAACAGATCCAACCAACCTCGCAATAGGGAATTGCAGATCTACAAACTGCGATACCCCAATGTTCACAGTGTCCACAGACATGGGAAACACGTGGGCGTCCTCCCCCGGAGGTCTCAACGGTACATACTACAAACTGGCTCAACCGAATGCGGAATCGCACTCCCGACCGGGGATCGTGCAGGATTCAAACGGAGTACTCCACGTGACCTGGTATAGGAATGACCCCGGGCTGGGAGGAAGAAGTCTCACCCGCTACGTAACATCCGCTGATGATGGTGCAACTTGGTCCTCGGAGACAGCTCCGCTCCCAACGAGTTATGGATCCGATCAGCGGTTCCCCAGTATGGCGGCTGATTCTCGTGGACGTGTTTACCTTGTATGGAAGGAGATGAACATGCTAGGGTCGCAAAACCAGACATTATTCTCATTCTTGTACGGAGGCACGTGGTCCTCGCCAACGGTGGTACACGCAGACCAGGAGAACCAGTTGAACCCGACAGTTCAGGTTGACAATCAAGGGAACGTCTTCGTAGGCTGGAATACCGGTGGACCGGTTGATTGGCAGGGCGATCCACCTAGCTCTTTTGATGGGTCGCAGATCTGGGTGGCGAAACTCAATGGAACTGCATGGTCTGCTAGACAGGTGACAAATTTCGCGACGAACCGTTTCGTTAGCTTTCCCGTGGGTTCGATGAAGCCTTCAACTGTCCAGATGGTCTGGATTGAAGGAAACTCACCGAAGCCGTACACAATCAAGTACACTTCCTTCACATTTTGAAACGTTCTCTATCTTTACAGATAGACTGACTTGTGGCATGACCTCGGTGTTTCGCGCGCTAGGTGCGCCAACGCGAGATTCTGTTAAGGCTCATTAATCTGCGTGGGAGAATTTCTGGTTCCTACCCAGCCTTGCCTGTTCATTGTTGCCAAGGAGAAGATCTTCACCGGCACCATTACGAACAGCATTAGAAAAGTCATGACTATTGCAAGAGATACATCTCCGGGGACTCGTCGCAAGTGGCTGAGACCTTTGAAAGAGCGGCCACCAATGGAGACCACAAGCCACAAGAGGGGAAAGTTGAATGCAATACCGAAGATAGTCGTTTCTGCTCCAGGACGGGTTAGCGCAAAATATACTGTTGCCAGGGCACCGATGGCTAGAGTGTAAGGCGTTATCGTGGCGTGGAACATGCTGACGGGAAGTATCCAACTCCTTCGCCAGATCCAGCCTTGCCAGAATGCTCGAAGGTTGCCCCTGTAGCTGTTCCTACTCCAACGAACTTTCCTTCGGACGAAGTTACCGAGTCTTCCAGAGTAGACCGTCCGAGCCTGGGCGGTGCTCTGATAGACCGTTTTGTAACCCCGCGAGAGCAGGAGGTGCGTTAGACGTAGATCATCTCCCCCTATGCAAAGCTTGCCGAGAAAGGTCTCTCCTGTAAGCTCTGGAAGAAGAGGAAGCAGTAGCGATCGACGATAGGCCGCAGTCCTACCAGAGAGACAGTTTACGACCCCGTCGACAGACATTCCAGGGACGAAGTCTATGTATCTCAGGTCGAGAAGCCAGTTTTCGATCCTCCAAATTATCGACCTTTGAAAGTCCTCAACATTCTGCTTGGCCCCTACACCGCCAACCTCGGGATCGTTGAAGGGTTTCAAGATCTCCTCGAGCAAGTTCTCGGCCCAGGCAGTGTCGCTGTCTGAGAGTACAACGATCTCTCCGGTAGCCTCACGTATCCCCCAGGCCAGAGCAGGTCGTTTCCCAGGCTCGTCAGTGATTATCATCTTGATATTCGGATGATCTGCAGTGGGAAAATTCTGCTGAATGTTTTCGATGTTCGCAGTATCTTGGCCGTCGACGACGAGGATGATTTCGCCTACTTTGTTCGCGAGGTAGGATTTGATTGCTCGGACCAGCACGGGCGGCTCTTCCATGTAGACTGGTACAACTACGGAAGTTGTTGCTCTGTAGCTTCCTTGAAATGGCCTGTAGTTTGCGCCGTAGAGCCTCCGAATTCCCCAGAGGCTCCAGGTGATTATCCCTATGATCCCGAGCGGTATGAACGGCAGAATGTCAGGCATTGATGAGGATCATGGGAGCCTTCTGTTCTTTCGCGATTCTCTCGTTGACTTGTTTGACCGCGGAAAGCATTGGTAAATTGACTCCCCTTGCCTCCATGAACGAGATGAAGGCGTCTAGGTCTTTCGGGAGACACATTCCTTCAAATGGGCGACCTCCGTAGATTCCCCATTCTCTCAAGTCATCGCGCAGGCCGAGAGCCAGTCGTGGCATGAGTCGGCTCACTTCCTCTGATTTGACTCCCACGGTCTTACATGCCCGGTCTATCTCATTGAAGAAGCTGATCTTTGCCGCGTTGAAGAGATTCGAAGTGTACTTGACCATCTCAGATGTCTCGACGCTGCATCGAGTGATTGGAGACCCGAACGAGGAGTATAGGGATTCCAGCTGATCTCCCGCCGCTTTGCCCGTCTCTCCGATGACGACCGCTCCGGGGTGGAGGAAGTCATCGAGGGCGAACTTTTCCCGTAGAAACTCAGGGTTGTGGCAGACCCCAATCTTGGTGCCTATTCGTGTCTCTGCCGACAGTTCGATCTGGGGAATAACGTGCCCCCTTGTTGTTCCTGGCGGGATAGTGCTCCTCACTGTGACCAGATGGTAACTGTTCCTTTTGCGAAGCGAATCCCCCACCTCAGCACATACGGACAGGAGAGGGCGTAGGTCGATGGAGCCGTCGAGTGTCGGGGTGGGCACGCAGATCATTGTGATGCTGCTTTTTTCAACCGCTTCAGGAATCGAGGAGGCCGTCTGGTATCCTTCAAGGTGCAGCTGAGCCATCTTTGTTTCGTCGAGATCGTAGAAGACTACATCATGCCCTTTTGTGGCAAGACCAACGCCCGTGGCTTTTCCGACTACCCCCGCTGCGATGACGGCTATGCGCAGGCTAGTACACTCCTCGAGCTTGCGAGCCCTATCTACAGCCATAAAAGGATATTTCTTTGCAGTAACGGGAACTGAACACTCGTTCTATTATTATCTGGGGATAGCTTTTCTCGATCCCCTATTTTCTCCCAGGCCGGCCACGGCCGGTTACAGTGCTGATGAGAAATGTTGTGAACATGAAGAGGAGAAGCAGAACCAGTATTGTAGTAACCAGGGAGAGGAGTGAGAGGGTGAGGAATCGGAGCGGTAGAATGAGGAAGTTCAGGGAACGACTGAATATGGATAGCTGAAGAGCCGCCTGGTCCAAATACGCTCGATGAATCAGTTGGTCGACGGCTTGGCGAGCCGTTATGCTTGTGTTGTACATGGTGAAGAGCCAGCCTGACATGAATAAGATCGCGACTAGCTCGATGGTGATGAGCGCGGTCTTGAATGATGGTTTCACGCCTGACATGGTTGTCTGATCAGTGACTGTCTGGATTTTTCTGTGAAACCTCTATTTCAGCATAGCTACCCCGACAAACCGTTTGTTCCTATTTTTTCCAAATATTGAATATCTAGGCCACTAACCATCTCGGCTACAGCCCCGCGACTTCCTAGAAAGTAAAACCATTGAGCAGGCAGAATGCTGTGCTTCTGATTCCCGATGGTATTCAGCGACAAGGATTGTCAAATCGCCCATTTTCAGCCCTGATCCGTGATCTGGATTCACGCCTCTATCTCGCCTCATGAATCGTTCGGAGATCGCTATAGGTTTCCCGTCTTTTCCCCTCGCATCAAAGCCTGGACTGCGCCTAAATCGCCAGACTCGCCCAGAATCAAGGCCGGACGCGAAATGGTTTCTAAAAAATAGGGGGTCTTAGCGACCGACCTTCGCGTCGCAAACGTGGTCCTCTCGGACCCCTACGAAGGTAACGAAAGTTCGTTAGGGCTATGCTTTTTCCCATGCGCAGAACGCGCTCGGCGCTTCCAAGTGCCTGTTGATCGCGACCTCCGCGATCGCCTCAGAATACTTGGCCATCTGTCCAACATCCCAGACAATCGACCGCAACCCCACAGCCAGGTTGACCAGCTTGACACTACGCATGATGTCAGCCGTCAGCGACCTCTCCAGCGCCTCGCAGCTCGCAACCCTCTCAATACAATCGTTCGACTTTTTCAGATCGCCCTTCATCAACGCATTGAACGAGTCCTCGATCAACAACCGCACCTTATCGCTATAATCGAGAATACCTTTCGTAAGCTTCGGGTCAACACTCTTCGCGTCCCCCTTCAGCCGCAACGCCTCCTGAGCAATGTGCGATGCTAGATCTCCCATCTGCTCCAGGCTCTTCGCAATAACCCTGTTACCCACGACATGCATGGGCCCATCGATACCAACCTCCTTCGCCACCCTACGATCCAACACCGCCAGCAATAACTGTCGTATGATCATCCAGTAGATA
>VBAY01000134.1 GCA_005883085.1 Candidatus Bathyarchaeota archaeon | reverse complement strand
GGTCGGCCCACTGTTCGACAAGGCAAAGTCCGAGAACTGGAGAAAATACGAAGAGGGGTGGCTATTGGGCGCTGGTCGGCAATAGTTCGAAGTATGAGTGTGCTAGTATTTTTGTGACGCTTACCAGGTCACTTATGCGCACATGCTCGTCGATCCCATGGATATTGCTGTCCTGTCGAGTTGCGCCTAGGACTGCTACTGGTATGCCTAGTTGGCTGACAATTGCCATGTCGGTGGACCCTTGACTTCCTGCTGGTGGTGTGTCTCGTCCGAGAACTTTTCTCGCTTGTTTCCTAACCACCTTGACCAGCTTGTGGTTGGGCGACGTGATCATGGGATCATATCCGAGAATCTTCTTCATCGAAATCTTTGCTGGGCTCTCTTTTGCGAACTCTCTCACGGCCCTGCTGACCTCTCTCTCCACCTCTACTGCCTTCTCTTCTGGTATGAATCGTCTGTCGACTAGTATCTCGCATGTGTCGGGTATGATGTTGCCTTTCAGGCCGCCTTTGATCATGTTCACGTAGAGGCCTGGCCGCATCTTCTTCGTCCCATACAACGGCTCCGCCGGAATCTTCGATCTCCTCTTCCCAATCTCCTGACCCAGAACCTTCAATTTCTCTATCAAACCAGAGGCCTCTTCAATCGCGTTGATACCTGTCCATCCGCGTCCCGAGTGCGCCGCCTCACCCTTGACAGTGATGACAAACTCGGAATCACCAAGGCTCGCGACATGGAGCACCTCTATCCCGCTGTCAGTCGAAATGCAATAGTCAATGTCCTTCGTTATCACATGTTTATCCACCAAATGGTTGATGCCGGTGTATCCTCCCACCTCCTCGTCGGTGGTAAAAGTTGGAATAATCGATCCACCAAACTTCACACCAGTCTCAACCAACGCCTTCAACGAAAAAATCGTACACGCGTCCGACCCCTTCATGTCCGCAGCCCCTCGCCCATAGATCTGACCATTCCTAATCGTCGGCTCGAACGGATCATTCGTCCATCCTGACGGGTCCGCTGGGACAACATCCACATGCCCGTTCAGAAGTATCTTCGGCCCGTCACCCTCGCCCTTTAGAATCGCATACGTATTCGGCCGCGGACCCTTCAGCCCGACCTCAGGACTGACCCTCCTTTTGATCGTGACCTCGGGAATATGGCTCACAGAAGGCGTAACACCCAGCTCTTTGAGTTCGCCAGCAAGAATCTGCGAGATCTTCGGATAGTTCAGACCGGGAGGGACAGTAGTATCAATACTGACGAGACGACAAGTAAGATCAACTAGATCCTTCTTGTGAGCATCAATCCAACGATCAACCTGTCTGACAACGGCTTGAGATGGCATGAGTGTCACATCGAGATTACGCTACCATGTTAATTGTCCTTTCTATTGCCTATCTGAGTCAGCCGAACTCCTCGTGGAACTGTCTCGCCTAGCTAGAACGGGGCGTATTTTGCGAAGAACAGATCCTGTGTGACGAATAACCCGTTCTCTTGAGAGCGTCCTAATAGGACGACTAAGGTGCGCGTGAGTCCGAACCATATTTTGCACCCTGCCTGTGTCCGATTGTTGTTCAGAACGGTGTAGGCATAATTTGCGACTGATTGCCAGTCGCCTAGTTGAGTCTTGTTGACTAGTCCTCCCTCGATGAAGAATACTTTTCCTTCGTAGTAGGGCATCACAAACGAGTTACTGATGATATAGGAACAGACTAGGTCGCCGGAGTTCATGAAGTCAATCCGACTTTGAATCTGAGACTGGACCGATGATCTCCAAGACTCGTAGCCGCTGAATGAAATAGCTATCGTCAAGATCAAGAGCGAAGCCACTATTGCTAGATTCCTTTTGCGTCTGCTGATCTTTTGCAGGAGTGCTGAAAACCAAGGATGTGTCAATGAAGAAGAGCCTGGGTCACGCTCTAGACATTCCTCTGAAAAGCTCTAATTGGGTTTATCCATCACTCAAGGGTCACGCTTAATTCTCGGCCCTGCTGTTCTCTATAGAACCGGGGCGAAGTATGGGCTCCTTGGAAATCGCTCTGGACGGCGTGCCTATCCTGGTCTTAGTTGGTTGTATCGTCTGGATCGTGAGATTCAACATTTCTCAGCAGAAAGGGGAGAGATTGACTCTAAAATGGAGGGACATGGACTCGCTCAGGAAGGCTGTGGCAGCTCTGATATTTGTCTGGATTTGTCTTAACCTATACTTAACGGTCGGAAACGAACTCGCCTTTCTCAACGTTGTGGTTCTCCCGCTCGGCTCTGTTTATTCCATCTACAGACCCATTCTTAGTTGGGCATCGGCCTTGAGCATAGTAGGACTGGCCGTGTTACTTTCAGTTAGGTTTCCCAGACGATCGATTGTTGCTTGACATTCCCCCTTTGACATCGTTTGGGGGTCTCGGGACGCCATGAAAATTATGGTCTTCTTGCACGGGACGACGATTCTCGTAGTTAGGATCATTTTCGGCATGGGCGCGTTCTACGTTGGCGAGCCCCCACTCGACGCACATAGGCTCCGGTTTAGGATTCGGCCTTGAACACTTGACCCACATCTTTATCGGCCTTGCATTGATGATGACGGCTACTGTAATCTCAGTCGTACTAGCCTTCTACTACACTAGACGCGTAAACGTTGAACGATAACGAGTAGAGATCGCAGGCCTCTAGCTAACAAGAGGACCATATCGGGAGGGACGCCATGTTAAGGCCTCTAGAGCCATTTGACCCTTCGAAAATACGAAGCAATCACGAGGGTGTACAGGACCATTCCGATGATCATGACGGGGCCTGCGCTTTGGTCTGCTACAAGAGGAAGTCCTGCTACGTTCATCCCGTAAATGCCTGAGACGACTATCAAGGGTAGCGCTATCGTTCCCACAACTGTAAGTTTCCTCATGACCTCGTTGAGGCTGAGAGAGACCGTGCTCATGTACGAGTCCCTCAGGTCAGCCAGAAACTCCCTGTACGTCTCGAACGTCTCTAGCAGATGTGAAAGTTGGAAGTGGGCGTCTCGGAAGTATCTCTCATCCTGTTCGTCTAGGTCGTAAAAGTCTTCTCTCAACATGGTCGCGACAAGTTCCCTGGTGTAGGATAGTATGCGTCTCGTCTTAACGACGTCTCTGCGCAGTGAGAGCATCTTGGCCAGTATTGTTGTTGGGCCTGGTTTGAGGATCGTCTCTTCAAGACCGTCTATTCTAGCCTGGTACGAGTCTGTCAGTTCGAAGTACGAGTCTATGATGTGGCTGAGGATGTCGTAGAAGAGAAAGTCTGGTCCCTGGTTTGAGGCGCGTGCTCCGGAGTCTATTGTTTTTCTTACATCGATTATTTCCTTGACAGGTTGTCTGTGAAAGGTGAGGATCCATTCCTTCGAGAGGACGACTTCCAGCTCGCCGAACTCTAGCTTGCCGTCTTTGCGGGTCAGTGGCTGGAGCACGATGAAGGTGTGGTTTTCAAAGTCTTGGATTCTCGGCCTCTCTCCCTTATCGAGTATCTCTCTCACGGCGACCGGGTGTATGTGATACTTCGTTGCTTTCGCAGCTACCTCATCAGGGCTATACTTCTCTAGGTCCACCCATTCGTACTTCGCCCCTCCTCGAGTCAGGAAAGTTTGGTTCGTGATCATCGTCGCAGCTCTTCGAAGCCCTCGTTGCATCAGTTAAAACGCTGTGCTAGTGCCCACCTTCCTCGGCCTCTATCCAGCGAGCCAATGCACGGTTTTGGGACAATCTTCTCGACGAGACAAACTGCCAGAATACTACGGTATCATCTTATATTCAGACGACCGCGTGCGAGAATTCTGATTCGTAATTGGCTGTCAAAACGAAATGGAATATAGAAGCAGAATATATCCAGAGCTGTAACTGTGACTGGGGATGCCCGTGCAACTTTGACGCCCTACCCACACACGGCAGTTGCGAAGCACTAGTAGCCTACAAGGTAAAGCGGGGAAAGTTCGGCGACACCAAGCTCGATGGTGTAGTTTTTGCCGAGGGTCTCTGGTGGCCGAAGGCCATTCATGAAGGAAATGGTATTGGTGCCCTGTACATCGATGAGAACACGACCCCTGAACAACGAAAAGCTGTCGAGGCGATTTTCAGCGGCAAGCACGGAGGAGGAGTCTTCGAGATATTTCCCAAGACCTGGGCGAAAAAGCTCCCGACCAAGGTCGTCAAGGTCGACTTCCACTACAACGGCTACAACAGCTGGTTCAAGGTTGACGGAATCGGAGAAGTACGCTCAGGATACATTTCAAACCCTGTGACCGGTGAAAAGTTCAAGGGACAAATCGTCCTCCCCGACGGGATCAACTGGAAGAAAGCGATGGTAACGAACATCAAGAAATGGTGGATTGGAGACCGAGAGATTCATGCTAAACATGATAACCGGGCTGGTTTCGTCACCACCCTCAAGATAACCGACAAGGGCTGCATCGGATAAACAGAACACGCCCGAATTCAAGACATTTCAGCCTTGCAGGTCCGCACAGTAGCCACAATACTTCGCACGATCCCACGTGCAGCCTACGTCCTCGGCGCGACACTCGGGGCCCTATCCGTCCTTTCTTGGCTAGTCGTGGCGAATGCTAACATGCCCATGGCGGCCACGCTCGACCCGTCAGCCTTGTTATTGTTCACGGCGATCTGGGGAGTCGGTATGGTGGCTATGATGTTCCCGTCCCTCATCCCAATGGTCTACACTGTATCAGTGTCTACGAGAAAGCCTCCGCAAGCCGAGACTTTCACCATCCCATACAAGACAGGCGTCTCAGCCAGCTCCGTTCTCTTCGTTCTCGCTTACGTTGCCATCTGGACGATTGTAGGGGCCGCGTTCTACCTTGCAATCTCCAGCCTGGCGTTCGCAGGCTTGCCCACCAGTATCGTCGTCTTTGCCCTCTGGGCAGGGCCACTCATGATTCTTGTAGGTCTCTACCAGTTCACCCGGTTCAAGCAGGATGCGTTGATGAAGTGCCGTAGTCCGATGACCTTCCTGCTCACACGATGGCGCAGTGGGAGGACCGGTGCTGCATTGATGGGGGCCGACTACGGATTATTCTGCACAAGGTGTTGTTGGGCCCTGATGGCTGGGCTGTTGACGGTCGGGGCGATGAGCCTCCCGTTGATGGGAATCTTCTCCATAATCGTATTCACGGAGAAGATAGTCCCATTCGGTGCCATCATCTCGAAGTTCGTAGGAGCAGGCTTCCTCGTCGCAGGCCTTTTCCTACTTACAATAATATTGTAGGTCAAGAATAATCGGGACCAGCGAGCTGCCAAGCTCTCAGCTTCCGAGTATACTTTATGTCTCGATTGCTGGCTCGGTCGCTCCAGCATTGCCTGACGTATCATATCGGAAGGCCAGAGTGGAAGATTTCCCGGAAATCCTCAGTCTCATCAGAACCTCGTTTGACGGTGTCTTGCGGAAGCACGGATTCTTCGACTCGTCACCGTTCGCCTCCTCTAAATTGCCAG
>VBAY01000095.1 GCA_005883085.1 Candidatus Bathyarchaeota archaeon | reverse complement strand
AAAGTCGGATGCCCTGAAGATCCTAAAGGCCCGGCTCATGGAGAGAAAGGCCCCCGCAAATACTAGCATAAGAATTGGCAATCTTAGCAACGGGCTAAGGTGACCAATGAATGGTATGTTGAGCACGATGAGAAGGTAGTCGGCGATTGCAAGCGGGATCCCGACACCACCAGCCAGCATGATCGCCGTAGGTAATGAATTTCCCACGTGTGTCTTCGCGGAGGACTCCATACTCCGACGGGCCAAAATGACGATACCTGCCCCGAGAATGATTCTCCCCACCGCCGCTCCGAGAGTTCCTAAGAGCCTAGCCGTAGACGCGACTGCAATCAGACCAATCACTGTAGACGCTAGCGTCACAATGAGTACCTGTCTAGCTTGGCCTACAGCTTGAAGAGACGTCGTCAGAATCGCCCCTTGAGCCGTAAATATTGTCGCTAGCGCCAAAATCGCAAAGATGCCAGCTTGTGCCACATAGGTCGGCTTGTACACCAATCCTATGACTGTCGGGGCGACTGCAGCTAGGGCAGCTCCAAAAGGCAGTACTGCTAGGTTTGTGAGTCTGAACGCGATCGCTAAGCGATCAGAAATTGCCTGGCTTCCATCGGTCGCATGACTTGCCGAGAGAGCAGGATACAGAGCCTGAGTAACTGGAATCCAGAGAATGGATAATGCGCTTACGCTAGAGACGATTACGTAGTAGATTCCGTTAGAGGCTAGATGACCTAGGATCAGATTCAAGATGGAGAAGTCCCCATACTGTTGGCCAAAAGCTATGAGAGCCGCTCCGAAAACTGGCAGGCTGAAAGATAGAAGCGGTCTCAAAGGATGCGAACGGTGCGAAGGGAGATGACCGTGCCAGAGATATACGGAAAGAGCAAGGGCTACTAAACCTCCAACTATCCAGCCAAGGATGATTCCAAGCACGCGATAACCGAGGACTGCGAGTAAGAGACCGAGTCCACGACTCAGGGGTATGTACAACGCGTTCTGGTAGAGGCTTTGGGCGTAGGAGCCTACCCCGACAAAGTAAGCTCCGAATAGGAGAATGAAGTCCAGCAAGAGTCCAGATGCGAACGTTATGATCAATAGGTTTCCGCCGTCGGGGGTGCCAATGTATGATGGTCCCACGAAGGACGAGAGAATTGTTGCTAGGAGAAAGCCAGCTGTTCCGACAGAGATGGAGAGTCTAAGGATTGTTCTCGCGGCCGCACCCGCGGTTTCCCGGTCGTTTCTCGCGATGCTGCGGGAAATATATCGTGTGGCCGACGCGGGTAGGCCTAGTTGTGTCAACGCAACGAAAGCGGCCTGGGCAGCGAGGAGCAAGCCGATCTCGTTCACTTCTATCGGGTCCAGGACCCGGGCAAGTGCGACGTAGAAGACGAGGTAGGTCGTGTAAGTAATGATCTGCTGTGTAGTTAGATAGGCTGTCCCTCGTGGAACATTATAGACATCGCTCTCCTTGGACATGGTTTGTTATCCGTGACGTCTTTTGCGGAGTTCTTCTAGATTACGGTCTAAATTGAATGGATGAGTTCGAGAACATCTTGGCACGGTATCAAGACAATTATGCTCGGAGTGAGTCAGGTAAAGTGTTGCCAACCCCGTGCTTCAACTACGATCTGTTGTCGGCCGATTCGGGCTGAGACTCCGAAAGGTTCCTTTTCCACTATTCCGATTCTCCTCAAGGATGGAACTAGCCTCTTCAAGTTTCTGAATCTCTCTGGTCTGATCGTTACGACGAGTTCGTACTCTTCTCCTCCGTAAAGTGCGAGCTCCAAGGCGGACAATCTATGCTCTTTCGCGAAGCTCTCCACCTCGGCAGCGACTGGAATTGTGTAGAGGTTGATTCCGACCATGCTTGCCTGGGCGATCTGATGGAGGCTCCATGCCAGGCCATCGCTTGAATCAATGGAACTACTAGCTCCATGGCTTTTGGCTAGAATGATTCCTTGTGTTAACCTAGCTTTGGGCAGGCGTGCAGCTCTAACGAGTAATGGATACTTCGCGAAATCCGTCTTTTGTCTTGACATGAGGATCCTTAAGCCTGCGGAGGATTTTCCGAAGGATCCAGTTACTGCAACAACATCTCCAGTGCGTGCTCCATCTCTTCGAACTAGTTCTTTCGGCTTTGCAAGCCCGACTCCGATTATGTCTATTACGAGATCGTCGGCTTGGTTTGTGTCGCCACCGATGATCTTGCAGCCGTATTCTCGTGCTGCTTGGCCGAGACCTCGGGCTATATCTTGAACTGTCTTTTTCTTGACGGGTGCTGGAAGTCCTATTGAAACCATCAGCGCCTGTGGTTTGACGCCTTTTGCCGCGAAGTCGCTGATGGTAGCGACAACGGCCTTTCTTGCAGCCTCCTGAATAGTCATTCCTGGTGGGACATCAGTGCTGCCGACGAGCATGTCTGTCTTCACGATGATCCACGTCTTCGATGAAAGGGGAATTGCGGAAACGTCATCGCTGAATCCGAGTGGGACTCTTCGCTCTCCAGCGAACTGGTTCGTGATCATACGAATAATTTCTCGCTCTGTCAGATCTTTCATCGAGGAGCAGAATGATCGATTATGGTAGGAGCTTTAAGTCAAAGCGTGGTCGAGCGTTGGCTTGGTGCCTCGGTGGCTCAGCCTGGTAGATGTTTCTCACACCGGAGAGCATCCGCCTCGTAAGCGGAAAGGCAACATCGCTCGCTTGCCCCGCAGGGTCGCGGGTTCAAACCCCGCCCGAGGCTCCAAACCCATTCCCTTTAGACCAGACTGTTTCTCGTGCTTCTGGCAAAGAGCACGTCTATGGCGGTATGCTCGCGTGAGCCTAGTCCCAGAGCGTCCCGGCGTCTGCCACCGATTCTCTACGTCTTCGTGAAGAGCGGGGCGCGCGAAAATCGACCACCCCGGGGGGTCATAGATTAGTAAGCAGAAAAGAAAAGTTACGAGGAAAAAATAGTTAGCGGAAAGGAAAAGCTACGAATCGACCGTGGTTTGTTCTGAGGAAGGGAATATGCGGCTCTGGGAGGAAGATGGCATTTGTTTGCTTTCGCCAGCGTCGTGGGAACCAATCACGCCATGCTGGACCCCCAAGGTTCCTTGGCTTGGTAAGCCGTCGATAACAAGACCGCGCTCATTTTTGAGCTTCCCCAGCTACAAATGGATATAACCGGAAATCCTCTCGAATCTTTTCCAATCTTTTCTTGTAGTGAAGATAAATAGATAGATGTAGACAGGAGAAATTGCCTTGAACGTTAGATGGGTGAAAATACTTGTTTTTCTTCTCCCTATACTGATCTTCGGCACAGGCTTTGCATTGTCCCAGATCACGTTCAACAACACTACACTCATACTGGCAGGTCAAAACATCTTCATAACACAACCAACTCTAACAAGTCAGATCTGTCCTGCGGATGGCAATGCCGCGTACAAGAACAGTGGCTTCGCTTCACTGGCTTGGACATTGACTCAAGGCGGACCGGGGGTCCAAGCATTCTTTTGCATCGACAACCAAGGAACCTCGGCTGATACTCCGAGTGTTACTGCCTCCGGCACTGGAATCGCTAACGGAGTATGTCCATCAACTGCCAGTACCCTGACATGGGCAGCGCCTTCCGGAGTTCCCACAACTCTCGCGGCACATACTGTAACCTCGACCCCAATTACTATCACCGTCTGCGCGGGGAGCGGCACGTCCGCGGGGACTGGCTCCCCCTTCACCGTGACAGTAACGTAGAGGTCGAAGATGCGTCGATCAGTCGTCCTCCTTGTTAGCCCGCTTCTTCTTTTCCTACCAGCTGTGATCGTGTTTGCCTCGACATCAGTTTCTTTCCAAAACAATACAATCATACTACCCGGCCTCGCCTCCTCACTTACTGCCAGTCCTAGCGCCGTTAGCGTAGGGCAACCGGTCTTGCTATCCTGCTCGGCTGAAGGCGGAACTGCACCCTACGCCTACTTCTGGACGCTCGGAGATGGGAATACTGGGACCGGACCAGATCCCAGCCACGTGTACAATATCCAGGGTCTAATGAGAGTCGTGTGTTCTGTGACGGATGGCTCAAGCTCATCTGTAGGTAGCGTTGGCTACGTAACAGTCAGTTGAACTCGGTTGCGCAGGGTTCAAAGCAATAGGGATTCCGAGCCGAACAAGCCAGCTCCCTCGCGCTTTCATTGAATCAAGGGCAACTGGTTGGGTGAGAAAGTTTGGAGGCTTTCATGATGATATCTGGGCAATTGCTGGATCTAGAGCAAAGCTTGTCTTGCAGTATTTCCAAAACCGGGGCATCTCGGGAAGGAAGAGTTGGCAATGCAGCGCGAGTATCAGGTCGTAACCTTTGACTGCTACGGGACCCTTATCGATTGGGAAACAGGAATCCGAGCCTCCTTCAAACAAGCTCTAAGAGAGCTAGAACTAAGCCAGTCCGAAGAGGCCAGAGTGTTCGATCTTTACGAGGAGGAAGAGAAGAGAATTGAAGCCCTGAAGCCCTACAGGTCCTACCGCGAAGTCCTATCCGAAGCGGCCTCAGCGGCGGCGAGAAGATTCGGAAAGAACATTCCGAAGGAGCTGTCAGCTCTTCTAGCAAAACAACTTCCAGGATGGAATCCTTTTCCAGACACGAACCCTGCCCTTGAAAGGCTGGCAAGCAAGTACAAGCTGGGAATATTATCGAATGTGGACAATGACCTTCTGACCGGCACGCTGAAGCATTTCAACATCCCATTCGATCTTGTCGTGACTGCAGAACAGGTGAGATCGTATAAGCCCGGAAGGAAACATTTCGAAGAAGCGCAAAGAATCATAGGAGACAAAGGCTGGCTTCACGTGGCCGCGAGCCTCTACCACGACATCGAACCTGCGTCAAAGCTCGGAATCAAAAGCGTGTGGGTCAATAGAAAGAAATTGGTCGCGGGTCGAAACTACCTGGGGCTAGCGAGAGAAGTCGAGAACTTGACTCAGCTGGCGGATTGGCTCGCTCCCTAAGAATTGAGCCTACTAGGGTTTCCAGGCTATTCCTCTAAACTGCGAGGTAGTCAACGGAGTGCTCGAGAGTTTCGATAAGGTCCCGCTGGAGTAGGTCAGCATTGTTCCGCTTCCGCCGAGAATGTAGGCTGTTCCGGACGATGACCAGCTGACCGCGTAGAGCCAGCTGCCAGTCATGTTAGGAAGCAGTGTCAGCGTTGACCCGTTATACGTTAGGACCATGCCGTTGTCTCCCACGAGTAGGGCAAGGCTGCCCGTGGGGTTGAACGCGATCGATTTGATCGCATTCGTTCCCGTCAATCCGTTCGTATTGAGCGGCGCAACCAGTGTACCGTTGAACGTGAGGACGACCCCGTTGAGTCCTCCAATCAACGCGTACTGGCCGTTGGGGTTCCAGGCGACCGTGTTCAGGTCGTTGGTTGTCCCAGTTGAAAACGAACTGATGATGGTTCCGTCGTACGTCCTAAGAACGCCACTCTTGCAAGCCATCACTACATAACTTCCACTCGGATGCCAGCTCATTGAGAGAATCGTGGTTCCTCCAGCGTTGCTTATCTGTTTCACGGAGATACCGTCGTATTTCAGGAGCAATCCAACGGA
>VBAY01000094.1 GCA_005883085.1 Candidatus Bathyarchaeota archaeon | reverse complement strand
GCACGGTTTGGATAGGCATAGCTAGCGTTTTTGCTGTAAAGAACGCGGTGGGCATCAGCACCCAGCAGAGCATGCTGACCTTCATAACTAGCACGGTATTCCTCATCTTCGCCAGCGCACTCGTCTTATCTTTGATCCAGCTCCTGATTATCAACTAAATCAACTGCTGCTTTCTCCAAGTCCCCGCTGTAGAGAATGCACGAGAGGCTGAGGAAAAGTGCCGAGTTCAGAGTCAGGCTATTTCCTGGAATCCTGCCCAGTCGCAGCTTTTGAGACCGGAATCTTGGATTTTGCGAAAATCTCCATGGCTGGATCCTTGGTCATGTCATGATCCTTGTAGAGATGGTCCTGCAGCTCGTAATAGGTTGCGAACGTCCTCTCGATACCCTTCACCGAACATACGAAGCAGAGGATCTTGTCCTGAACCATTCCCCAGGCACGATTCCGTATTGAACGAATAGCGTCAACTTGGATAAAAAGAGACTTTTCGATTAGGTGAATGAGAAGTTAACTATCTGCCTTCCCCCGAAAGCATTGGAGAGAGAAGTTTGACTGAGAAGTCTGGGGGCTTCATCAAGGATCCGATTCACGGCTATGTCAGAATTAGCCAGACTGAAAGATCAGTAATAGACACCAGGCCGGTTCAAAGGCTCAGGCGGATACGGCAACTTGCTGGCTCAGAATTCGTCTACCCTGCGGCGAATCACACCCGGTTCGAGCATGTCATCGGCGCGATGCACCTGGCCGGCGCACTGGCTCAAGCACTCCCAATAGATGTCCCTGAACACCAACAAGAACAACTACGCCTAGCCGCACTGCTTCATGACATTGGGCATGGACCGTTTTCTCATGTCTTCGAGCCTCTCCTAGCGAAATACCTAGGCAAGAATCACGAAGATTTTGTTCCCTGGCTTGTGAATGAGACAGAGATTGCCCAGAGGCTTGAGTCCGCAGACCTAAACCCTAAGATTCTGGGTAGATTAGCCATTGGAAAATTGTCGGACAGAAGACAGCCATTCTTGGACCAGATAATCAGCAGTGGCGTCGATGTCGACAAGATGGACTATGTTGTTCGAGATTCCTTTCACACGGGAGCGGGGTACGGCTCCATCGACGTTCATCGCCTCCTATACACGATGGATATCGTAGAAAACAGGCTTTCAGTTGATGGAACAGCAGTAGCAACGCTTGAGAGCTTCCTGCTCGCGCGATTCGAGTCCTTTCGGACAATATACTTCCACAAAGCTTCTAGAGCGGTTCAGATCATGATTGTCAGAGCTCTCGAGGCTGCGAAAGACGAACTCCACCTGTTAGACTTTGACGGACCCGAGGACTTTCTCAAACTCGACGATTACAAAGTGTGGACGGAACTGAAGGAGTGTAAGAAGTCTAGGAATATCATGCAAGACCTCGAAACCAGAAGACTCCTAAAATGCGCCTACGAACATACAATTTTTTCCCCTGAAGACAAACTATTCGACATGATTTCAAACGAACGCGTTCGCTCTGATATCGAAAAAGAGATTGCAAGAAAGACGAAGATTACTGGAGAAGATGTGATCATCGACGCCCCTACATTGCTTTCGGTGCCCTACCACAATACCGCAGACCTGCAGCCAATGGACATACCCGTGTTCAAGCATTTGCCTAACGGAAAGAAAGAGATAGTCCCGCTATCTGAGGCGTCCCGAATCGTAGGAGTTCTTCAAACGTTCATGAACATAGTGAGAGTCTACACCAAGGAGCCTTACCGTTCGAGGGTTGAAATCGCTGCGCGCCAGCTGGTTGGAGAAGGTTCGTGCTCAGGAAAGACATCCAACTGACGCTAAGACCCACACGCCTCAATCCTGTCACTTCCTTGGAATTCTACAAGTTACATCAGCACTTTATTTCAACCCCTGAACTGATGTTGATATCCCGAGAAACCGTGGTGTCCAGACTGCCTAAGTTCATGCAAACACTCGACGACATAATTTATCGCGAGCTCGAAAAGATCGCAAAACGCCGCGGAATAACAATTCAGGAATTGATCCGAGCGGTTATTGTTCCAGAGTGGATCAACGGACACAATAGCATAGAGATTAAGGATCCTTCCTCGGCGAAGCTAAATAGTTGGCGCTAGTTCCACAAATTCTAGAGCCAACTGTCTAAGCGAGACAGCACGCGACGGACAACACGTCAAGAAATCTTCTTTCCTACTTAAGAATCGCGGAAAGCAACGAGTAGATCGTTTTGTAACACAGAGGATAACGTAGGCCTCACCACTGTCTCCTCTCAGTGAGCAAAGATGTCGAAAGATAGACGAACATTCACTCCTACTGTCCAGAACATTCTCTCAATAATTACTCGTAGGATGACAATCCGATGAGCGTTGAGAGATTGGATGATACTGTGGCAGCGATTACTTTCGCTGCTACGGTCATCACTATTGCGGTAGGTTTCTTGTTCAACCTTTAGAGGAGTCCGGGTCGGCGCTCGAGCCAGACCTAGCCCTATCAAGCAGGCTCGAGTAAAGGCGGAGTGCTTCGCCTTCCGGAAGCTTGGTGTTTACCGATACGATACTCATCTTGTTGTAAATTGCAGCAACTCTCTCCGATAGGGCCCTCGCGACGATTAGGTATTTCCCTCCGAGGAGAACGGACGAAGTCCCGGCTCCTCCTTCGCGTAAACCAGGTGTCGAGACGGCCAAAGTGCCAATTTTCATTGAATCCTCGTAGAAGAAGACCAAGACAGCGTTTTCTACCGGGAGCAAGCTTACCCTATGGACCGTACCATTCCTTTCCAGACTTGTTTCGAGCAAATCCACTTCAACTCACTCTTTGTGTTCTTCTCCTATAAAATGAAACGAAGAGCTGAGGACCTCTCAGGACCAGAAAATATCGGAAAGATAAAATTATCTTCTTCGCTACGTTATGTAGCGATCCTTGCCTTCTTCAGGCTTTTCCTCGCCTTCCTTGGCCTCTTCAACTTCAGCGTGTCTGAAACGTTCCATTTTCTTGCGCATGTCCTCAATCTCCGTATCCAACTCTTTCAAGTCCACTGGAATATTCACAAGTCCGGTCAACATCTGAATTACCGCTCTCGCTGCCTCCAGATCAGGGTAAGCACCGGTTGTCGCCCCAAGGAGGCCGGCGCATGATAGACTGCGCTGCCGACCTATGCCAAGAATTACCCCTGCTGCGCCTGTGACAGCACCTCCCTTTGCAAGTTTTGCTCCCATCTTCTTCAGACGTTCTCCGAGCACAGCTTCCCCCACGACGGCATAGACTGCTCCCACATCGTTTCCGGAACGGGTGCCGTATCCACCCATTGTGTAAACAGCCTTGCAGCCGAAACGTTGCGCAAAGTCGAGAACGACACTCGCCACTTCGTACTGTCCGGTTACGCTTGGTTGGGCGTCTCCGGTAAGGAGGATTACGTTGGGATTTTTCTCACCATATCCGTAGAATTCGTATCTTGGAAGAGAGTAGGTTCCATCTTCTGAGATGTTGATGCCAAGGTTGCCGTCGGGGAAAAGCAGGTAGCTCGAGTATAGTTCCGCCATTTTCACGGGCTTCAGCTTCTCGATGAAATAGTCTACAGCGACTTTTCCGACATAGCCGAGTCCGGGAAGGCCTTGAATCAGGACTGGCTCCTTCAATTCCACTTGTGCAAGCTCGTGTATTCTGGTGTCGCTTAGTACCTGAGAAGCCATGAAGAAACGCTTTCGGGCTTCCGCGGGCTCTGTGGTTTATAGTCATTTCGTAGAAGGCCGACAACAAGTGGAGCGTGAAAACGGACGGCTCTTGTTGGATTGACTGGCCTAAAGGAAGCTAGAGAGCTAGTGCTCTCCTTTCGAGGTAATGCCTGCTGGCATTAGGGCCCTTAGCTGGGTGCTGGCTCTCAAAAGTTCTCCGGTTACAGCGTAGTATGCCCGGCTTCCGAGCGGTAGGAATTTCAAAGCCTTCGAGAGCTGTTTGATGTAGATCTTGAGTTCTTGCGGATCGGGCCGTTGCGGAGCTTGAATATCAGGCGCTTCAAACCCGTCCTCGGAAGACTTGATCGTGAGCCTCTCTTTTCTTCTTGGCACACTTCCCCATTTCCGATCGCTTTCGAACTCACCAATCGTAATGAGGATTCTGTATCCGGGACCTTAGTGGCAGCGGAATTATGGACGAGTCTGCTTGTTGTTGACGAGTTAGATCATGTTTCTAGACTACCAGAGATGGAACCGTAGGGAGAGAGTTAAAATAGCCTGAATCGGTCCTCCACGCTACTTCGAAAACAGAAAGTGACTCTCATGAGCTGTGCACCATTTGTATCGTCACCGCACGATGTTGTCAAGAAGATGCTGGAGGTTGCAAGAGCCAGCAAGGACGATGTTCTCTGTGACCTTGGCTGTGGCGACGGCCGAATCCTCACTACAGCGGTCAAGGATTTCGGTATCAAGGCTGCCGTTGGCTATGAGATCAGGGAGGACTTGTTCAAGCAGGCGTCGGGAGAGGTTGAAAAGCTCAAGCTTGTCGAAAGGGTGCATATCTTCAACAAGGACCTGTTCCAAGCGGACCTGAAGGATGCCACTCTGATCACATTGTACCTTACGACTTATGCGAACGAGCGGTTAAAGCCTAAACTGAGATCGGAGGCACGGCCTGGTTCGAGGATTGTCAGTCATGACTTCATGATCAACGGTTGGAAGCCTTCGCGGAAGGAGAACTATAACGAGCACACGATTTATGTCTACTCGATTCCCGACGCGTACTCGATCTAGGGCTCGTATCCAACCTCATCGAATCTTGACGATAGTATAACTGCTCCGAGTTCCACGATTCTCGGTTTCTCCCCGGTCGTTGTTGTGACACGAAGGAAGCCGTTCTGGATTCGGGCAATCCTTCCGATCGAGAGCAACATTCCCTCCTCGTCGAGTAGTCCTGCAAGAGTTCCTTTGTATGTTGAATCTTGATCGAGTCTTTGTTGTCGCGATTTGTTGAACGTTCTAAGCTTGATCGTGTTGAGGTTGAAGTTTAGATGCTTGGAGTTGAAGAAGAATCTTCTGTAGCCTTCTTCCCGTGTCTTCTTCCTTTCTTCCCTAGTCCTAGTCCGGGCGCAGCTTGAAACTTCAAGCCTCAGGGTCGTCCATTGTTGCTGTTCGAGGAGGGGGTCAAGCTCTTTATTAGAACTCAGGCCGAGTAAGAGGTTTGGCTGCAAGGAGTGTAGGAGCTGGAGCTTGTAGCTCACTGCCTCCTCGTCTCTCACCCAGCCATCAGTGTTCAGGATGATGACTTCGCTTCTTCCCTTTGAGATCTCGTCTTTGAGGTGAGTGATTGATTGTACGAGCTTGGCTGTGACTGAGGAGGGGCTCGTGTCTCCGATGAAGTGTGATCGCTCTGGTTGTAGGTCCTGGAGACTCAGGATATGGTTGGAAACAGTCGAGGAGCTGGTGGTTG
>VBAY01000093.1 GCA_005883085.1 Candidatus Bathyarchaeota archaeon | reverse complement strand
ATCACACCGGTGAGGCTCGGCTGCTTTTGTCGTCAAAGTATCAACGCAGTTAATGTCTCCAGTGTACAAGATCGAAGTCGCAGGTGTGTGAACAAGAAACTGGGCAGACCCCAACATGTGTCCCGCGTTTAGCGCTCTAATCTCGACGCTATCAATCGAGACCTTGCGATTCAGGTCGATCGCAGCGAAATTGGAAATCCTATGTGTGTTAAGAGCAGTGTGAATATCTCTTGTTTCGACTGTTGATTGCTTCAGTCCCTTGTGTCCAAATCCGCGCGTATGATCGCTGTGAGCATGAGAGACGAGAACCCTAGCAGTCTGCGGAACTCTCCGAAGCGTGACGGGGTCCATCACGACAGTAACGCCGGACGCGGCGACAAATAGGCCGTCGAGCCAAGCTACCCTATCGCCGCGCGCTGGGCTTTCCCTCCGAAACCGACTCCAACCTTTGAATCGCGTCCAAGTGCAAGAAAATGTCGCCCTTCGGCTCCCGGTTCACGATCTGAGGAATAGGGCTAACAACTGTAGAACGCAGAATGACCGCTTCAGACTCAGATAGCCAGACTCCGGGTGGCTCGTGCGAGACAACCGCGAGCAGTCCCTCGTAGCCAAAATCGCGGTTAATCACCGCCAATACTCTCTTCCCCACCAGCCTCTCCAACATGTGAAAAACTGTCGGATTTACTGAGGACATGTGATGCGGGTCGCAACTCCGAAGGGACGGTGATTCCCTTGTTCAGTCCCTTAAAAGCAGGGCGCGCGGCCGAGAGAACTAGAACGAACGCGTTACGAGGGAGTCCCTTCGTCAAATCCCCTCGGTTTGGCAAGGTTAATCTTGCAGGAACGACCTCGCTACAAACAATTGACACTGAGGTCACCATGTCAAAGATACTTCCCGAGACCGAGCTGGACGATGGATTCGAAGATGAAGAGCCAGCTCCAAACATCGTGCGGATAGGCAAAAAACCAACCATGAACTACGTGGTTGCCTGCGTAACACTGTTCAATACGGGGGTCCCAGAGGTCATGGTGAGAGCCCGCGGCCAATCAATTAACAAGGCTGTTGAGACAGTCGAGATGCTCAGGAGAGCTTTTTTCAAAAACGTCCAGATCCATACTGTAGATATCGGGACCGAAGAGGTTGAGCGAGAAGACGGTTCGATTGCAAGCCTCTCTACGATCGAGATTACTCTAGGAAACTGAGACGCGTACACACGCAGATATTCTGCGCAATCTTATTAGTGGCAGAGAGGTGAGCACGTCGCCACCAATGCCAGCTGCGAAATATCCGAAGATCGTGGTAACTCCTCCAGGCCCGAAAGCCCGAGCCTTGCTGAAAGAGGACGAGTCTCTGATCTCTCCCTCTCTGGTTAGGTTCTACCCGCTCGCTGCCGACTCGGGCCAAGGATGTATTGTAAAGGACGTTGATGGAAACGAGTTTATCGATTTCAACTCCGGACTAGTCTGTCTCGCAGTAGGACACTCTCACCCGAAAGTTGTCGGAGCGATCAAGTCTCAAGCGGAGAAACTGATTCACTATTCTTGGACCGATTTTTACTACGAAAAGGTGGTTCAGCTATCGAAGGAACTGGTCAAAATAACTCCGGGGAACTTCCAGAAGAAGGTCTTCCTGAGCAACAGCGGCACCGAGGCTATCGAGGCCGCAATGAAACTTGCGAAGTGGCACTCGCGAAAACATAGTTTTCTCAGCTTCACAGGCGCGTTTCACGGAAGGACGTTGGGAGCGTTGAGTCTTACCGCGAGCAAGCCTGTTCAGCGGAGACATTTCTTCCCGATGGTTCCAGGCGATACTCACGTTCCCTTCGCGTACTGCTACAGGTGCCCGTTCAAGATGACTTATCCGGAGTGTGATATGTACTGTGTCGACTTCATCCAAGAACAGGTCCTAGACAAGTATCTTCCACCAGAAGATGTTGCAGCCTTCTTCATCGAACCCATCCAGGGGGAAGGTGGGTACGTTGTTCCTCCACAGGAATACTTCAAGCGATTGAGAAAGCTGCTGGACAAGAATGGGATTCTGATGGTCGATGATGAGGTGCAGGCTGGAATGGGAAGGACCGGGCGCTGGTTTGGAATCGAGCACTGGGGCGTCGAGCCTGACGTCCTCTGCACGTCAAAGGCACTGGCTTCAGGCATGCCGATCGGGGCGACTGTCGCAAACTCTGACTTGATGGATTGGGAGGGAGGATCGCACGCGAACACTTTCGGCGGGAACCCGGTGTCGTGCGCCGCGGCCATAGAGGTGATCAATGCGATTAGAGATGAGCACCTCCTTGAGAACGCGACGAAACAGGGGGACTACATGGTTAAGCGGTTGAAGGAGATGCAGGAAAAGTACGATATCATCGGCGATGTTCGAGGGAAAGGGTTGATGATCGGCGCTGAGATCGTGAAGGACCCTAAGACGAAAGAATCAGGTGACAACGAGGCGCACGAGATCATGATGAAGTCCTTCCGGCGCGGTCTTGCGATGATCACCGCGGGTCACTCGACTCTCCGAATCGCTCCTCCTCTGATAATTACTAGGGAGCTTGTGGATTCTGGACTAGAGATTCTAGAGGGCGCGGTAAAGGAAGTAGCCAAATCTAGCAAGTAAAAGCGTTTTTTCGATCCCGCAGATATTCTGTTTGAGTTTTTTCCCGACCAGTATCGACTCCAAGAAAGGCACTCATGCGACGCGAGGCTCGGTCGCTAAGACCCCCTATTTTCTAGAACACCTGCCGTCTCGCAGCGAGAATGGGCTTGACAAGCGATTCAGGGCATAATCCGTGCTTAGATGGCACGGGAAAAACCGCCACTGTCCCGAACGAATCTTGGGGGGATCTTAGGGGAGATTGGGGGGACCTCACAGATTCGAGATCAGGGTTGATAATAGGCGATTCAGGGCGCAATTCTGAATTCGGATGAACTTGGATAGAAGCGGACAATCCCGAACGCACTTCAGGAGAGTCTAGTGGGCAGTCCAAGATTCGAGAACAGGGCTGATAATGCGGGAATTCGCCGATCAGAGCATGAGTACAGGCCTACAACCTGATACCGTCGGACCTACTCCTTCTGCGGCACTCATGCGAGAGCCTTGATCTGGACATCGTCCTGTTGCCATGTGCTGGTTCAAGCGAACGAGGCCGGTATCCGATTTGAAATCCAATACGCAGAACAGACAGGGACAATATCCTCCTAAATATGCCAAAGAGAGAACGTGGACTATGAGCGCATCGGTTCTTCCCATGGTGGAACCTGACCTTGTCGGAGTCTGGAAGAAGAATGTCTGGTGGTTCGGTCTCCGCTGGCCATTCAGCACGGTCCTCTTCTCCTGGGTCACGGTCGCGTCAACGCTGGCTCCCGAGTTTCACCTTGACCGTTATCTATTGACGATGCTGGCAGGATTCTTCGGCCTCGTCATCGGAGCACACTATATCGACATAACCGCGAGCAAAGACAAGTACCTTCCCTACTTCCCAAAGATGAACCGAGGAGCGATCAGAACCGTCGGTTTCCTCGCGGTCCTAGCCGGTATGGCAATGGGAGTCTACATGTCACTCCTCTACTCCTTATGGTTCCTGGTGTTTGTGATCCTCGGAGGATTTTTCGCCCTCTTCTATCCAATCGAGAAGCCCAAGTGGCTCCACACCTACCCCGGCTTTGGACTAGCCTGGGGTTTCATGCCAGTCCTAGCCGCTTACTACATTCAGGGGACGCGAATAGATCTGCTGGGCCTAGGCTTGGCGGTTTTCCTCGGAATAACAGTGGTCGAGATGCACCACATGGCCGTGCTGACAAACGAGAAGGAATATGGCACCGACTTGACAAGAAATGCCCGGCTGCTGTTAAAGATCCATAGGACAGCAGCCTACTCGATCGGACTAATCCTACTGATATCACGACTAATCTAGAATGAGAGGTCGCCAGAAGAGGATTGATGGAACCACCTAGTCGACTTGAATCGACCAGACCGGGTAGATAGCGTTCCAATAGTTTTGGGAGTCATAGACCAATGGCCCAACGAAGGTAATCTGCCTACCGACGAGAGGAACCGAGATGGTGGCTTGGTCTCGGGGAATGAGCTCCAACACTAGCCAGCCATTCTGGCGGTTGACATTTCCAGGGTCGAGCAGCTTCCCGTACTGAGGACTAAGGCTAACATCGATTCGCCAGTCGCCGTCGTCCTGGAGATTGACGGATTTTACTATTCCACTTCCCATCTCGCAGTCTGAGATGACTCGCAAGCGGAGGGGATTTGATACTCCTTCCAAAGGATTACCTTTCCGACATTGGGTCGACGGGGGTGACGCTACTCTTTGGGGATCGGATGGATTTGAGGCATTAAATCGGACGATAAGGAGTGCAGCCACCATTATCAAGAGTATCGGGACGGCAAGATAGCGCCGCCGAAACTGCAACTGGCTCGAGCGAAAGTGCATCTGAAAAAATCAGATTTTGGGCGATATAACATTACCTTTCGATATTGGCTTCGACAAGCTCTCGACGCCTCACGTGCTCTTTTCCAGAATGAGTAGCCCAGTGTCTTCTCGGCCACGGTCATACCCCAGTCTAGATCACGTCCCGGGGATGATTAGATCTTGGCTGTATTCTTTGATCCTAAGATTGCGCAGAGTTCTTCTTCAACTGTGCCGAATTTTTTCGGCGTCTCAACGAACCTTCCAATTTCCTTCCAGTTCTTGTCGTAAACGATTATTGTAGGGATCGCTCGAATGTTGAATTCCTCTGCCATATCCCGGTAGGCGTCATAGTCTACGACGCGGGCCTGGAGCATGTTGTTCTTTGCCATTATCAGCGACTTTGCGAGTCCAGGAATGTACGCGACACAGTCGGAGCACCAGTCTGCTGAGAAAACTATCAGATGATGTTTCTCGTCGACCCTTTCAAGGGTGTCAATGGAGCTAGCTTTGGGATGGTACTCTTGGAGTCGGCGTTTCATTGACTGGCGGGACTTCTCAACTTTGACCTCGTTGATGTAGTCGAAAGGGTCCTTTCCTACTCTTAGCGCCATCATGGGCTTTCAGCAGAATCTCTATGATTTCTCGATCTGAGTTAGGAACACGGTCGACGCTTCCAGTTCTCCATTGGATGATTCTCGAGCCTTGATTCCTGTCAGCCTTATTGCGTCTCCCATTCTGAGGGTTTCCACAAGTTGGGCATGATTATCCCAGAGGGCGATTCTGATCTTACCTGTACCGTCTTCCACCCTAATATTTGAGACCCTTGTTCTCCTACCTTCCCTTGTCTCGATCTCCCGGGGATCTGTTCGTTCAACGACGACCCCACGCGTAGTGTAGAGTTTAGGACCAGGTTTGATCGATGCAATAGTGACAGGTGGAGGAGACTCGATGCTGACTAGTGTCTCTTTTGTTATGGAGGATCTTGAGCCTGCGTTCAGGTAGACCATCCCGTTCCTCTCTGTGATCCACGGATTCTTGATCGTGATTACGCTTCCTTCTCCGATGGAAAGAACTGTCTCCATGTTATCATCCCAGAACTTCGCCATTGTGAGACCCTGTTCGTTCTCGCACAATGCCCACGCAGGCCCCTTCTCTCCTCTACTCTTCTGCAGCTT
>VBAY01000092.1 GCA_005883085.1 Candidatus Bathyarchaeota archaeon | reverse complement strand
ACCGCACCTAGCTGCGATGTCGTGACATCGAGGCTAAGGCGACGCGACTCCGCGCGGCCGGGCTACGGTTCCCATTACCAGGCTTGCCCTCGCTCTATTAGCTTCTCGGGGACGTTCTGCTTCGCTTCCTATGATCAGTGGCCCATAATTGGATGTCAACATTGGAGTACCTTCGGTCGGGAGTATGATTATATTGAAACTAATCCCGAGAAAAAAATCTGTAAGTAATTGACTCCCACAATTAGCGAAAGGGTTCCGAATCCTGGCGGGTTCGGTCCCCCGCAACCGGCTGGCGGTTCTAGATATCTTACTACTAGCATGATTTCGACCGCCGCCGGTTCGAACATTGACGACATTTTTGTAGATTGGGCCAAGACAAGGCCTCTCACTGTAGCCACGCAGGCCGGCATAGAGAAAGTCCTGTCCGATGAAGAGCTGAGACAAAAGTTTCCGCCTCCAAGAAGGGTGTGAGATTGTGCGCCTGATTGGGCTGTTGAACTATCGCGAATTTGTTCAAAAGAAGGTCAGGTTGTCCGAGCAATACTTGGCTTCACCTATGTACAAGGACATGCGTGTAAAACGAGACAATACTTCCTTGAAGGAAGAGCTGAGTGACTTGGACAAAGAACTTCGGTCGGCGTGTATGGCATTGAGCTTTCACAAGATACACCAGAGGATTTTCGGAGTTGGCTGCATAACATCGCTGACGACGCTCGCCAAACGTCCGTGGGTCTACAAACGTTGGCCTGGGGGCTGGCTACGTTCTATGGGATTGACAGCACGTCCAGACTATCCCACTAGGCACTCCATTGGAAGCGACTCAACCCTCAAGAAAACAATTTTCGGTGCCAAACTGGCACTCATCGGGAAACGATCTCCCTGGAGGACTTTCTACTTGAAAGAGAAGGCGCGGCTGCCGTTGAAGATTTTGGTTGGCAAAGCTGGGCGAGGCTCATTGAGGATAACTTCAGATGAAAGAGCGTTCAACAGGGTGACGACGAGGATCGTTTTGGAAATCGGCGAACTAGCAAGGGAATGGGCGAAAGAACGCGTCTGGGAACCATCTTTTTCGCAGGTCGAACCAGAATAGTGCTCCGCTAAGGCGGCAGTCACCCCAGCGTTAAAATCATGCCTGACCCACTTGTCGGGGAGACTTGAGCAGAATTCATGGACAAGGCTCCACCGAGAAACTAATACTCTACGATCCCGGAATGTCTGTTGCGCCCCATGTATACGACAGGGACCGGAGATTTGCTGTTCTAGTCGTGGACATGCTCTATGACTTTGTGTATGGAAAGATCAAGACCGATCGTGCATTGCCGATAATCCCGAAGTCTGGAGAGCTAACGGATGCGGCACGAAGCGCAGACATCCCAGTATTCTATCCTAACGATTCACACACACGCCGAGATTTCGAGATCCAGCGCTGGGGAGAACACGCCATGAGAGGCACAAAGGGCGCAAAAGTGATCGGTGCCCTCAGACCAAGAAAGAAGGATGTTGAGATTCCCAAGACCACATACAGCAGCTTCCACGACACGAGACTGGAGAAGCTACTCAAGAAGGCTTACGATGGCAAAGGCGCAAACACGCTGATACTCGCAGGACTTCACGCAGACTGTTGCGTAAGACATACCTGCGCAGACGCCTTCTTCAAGGGATACGAGTCGATCGTCACGGAGGACGCTGTCAACTCCTTCACCGAACTACAATACCGGACAGGATTACAATACGTCAAATTCTGGTATCTGACAGACGTGCTGCCGACAAAGAAAATCACGAAGTTATTCTAGAAGGGGTCGGGCTCGAAGAAGCCCACCCGTGTCATCATCGACCAAGACGGGGGAATAGACGATGCGCTCGCCCTCATCCTCGCATTAAGGTCTCCGGAGCTTGAAGTCATAGCCATTACAGCAGTCTCTGGCAACGTAACAGTAGAACAAGCGACGCTGAATGGATTGCGAGTCGTTGATCTCCTCAATAGAGGAGACGTGCCGGTTGCTCGAGGACTAGGAAACCCGCTTGTGCGAGATCCGGTCCGGGCGATCGGGTTCCATGGGAAAGATGGGCTAGGCAATTCCAACCTTCCACTTTCAAGAATTCATCCTGCAGAAAAGAATGCTCTAGACACGATCTCTAACGAGCTAACCCTTTCAAAGCGTCGCGACCTTATCATAATCTGCACCGGTCCGCTCACCAACATTGCCGCTCTCCTAACAGGATTCCCCGAATCCGCCAAAATGATCAAGGAACTCGTGGTAATGGGCGGAGCCTACGGTGTAACAGAATACGGCATTGGCAACGTAACGCCGGTTGCCGAGTTTAACATCTACGCGGACCCGGAGGCTGCAAAGATCGTGTTCGAATCCGGAGTTCCGCTAACAGCGGTTGGCCTCGACGTGACAATGGACCCCAAGAACCAGTTAACACTGAAAAATTACACCGATATCAAGAAGAACAAGGGCCGAGTTGCCACCTTCGCGGCCAAGATCCTCAACAAGAACATACACAAACATCGAATCTTCGCGTTGCACGATCCAATGACCGTCGCCACCAAGGTCAAGCCCTCACTCTTCGAATATGCCAGCTACAAGGCTCGAGTCGAGACAAGAGGCGAAATCACAGCAGGCATGACCGTTGCAGACAGACGGGAAAGGCTACATGAAGGCAAGACACCGGGCAAGAAAATGATGATTTGTAAGAATGTGGATTCTAGAAGTTTCAAACAGCTCTTTCTAGATCGTTTGACCAGCCCCATGAGCAGTTGATACATCAAAACGGGCGTTTCTGAGCCCCGTGTAAGAACTTTTAAACTCAATATTTGGCAATACACAGCTACTATGGGAAAAGAAATCGGCCATATAGAACTGACATCCAAAGACCTCTTAACGACAAAGAAGTTCTACTCCAAACTCTTCGGCTGGAAATTCGAAATGTTCGACGATAGCTATGCAATGTTCAAGACATCGCAGAAAGGCGTCGGCGGCGGCTTCCAACTAGGCAAGAAAGTCAAACCCGGCTCAACAACATTCTACGTCAATGTCGACACAATACCAGCAACTCAGCAGAAGGCAAAGAGCCTCGGCGGACGAATCCTGAAGAAGCGCAAGTCTATCGGCGGCGGAATGGGCTACTGGGGAACTATCGGCGACCCGCACGGCAACGTCATCGGCCTCTGGAGCAAAAAGTAACCAACCAACGTCCGCCCGCGTCGCTAGTAACGCCCTAGTCTAGCGCAGAGTATCAAACTCCCTTTTTTCGCCTCAAATAGACCCCTTTCAAAGGGTCCGACACTGGAACCGTCAAACCTCACGAAAGTTTATCGAAAACCAATCCTATTACTCTTCTTCCTCTCCCCACTTATCGGCGAAGGACTCTCCGGATCAACTCCTCCACTAGCGTTCCTAAACCCCGCGGTCACCTTTCTCCTAGCCTGCCTCTACGGAAGCGGAGCGCTGCTAGTTCGAGACTACGCTCGCCGGTGGCGGAAGGGCTGGCGCTCTATCCTGATCCTCGGCGCCGCCTATGGAATAATCGAGGAGGGAATAATGGTTCGCAGTTTCTTCAGCCCAACATGGAAGGATCTCGGATTACTCGCAACCTATGGACGTTGGCTTGGGACGAACTGGGTCTGGGCCGAATGGCTTGCAATCTATCACGCAATCTTCAGCATCACCATTCCAATCTTCCTCGTCGAGCTAACCTATCCACAATCCAAAACTCGGATCTGGCTCTCGTCAAGAATGCGGATTCTCTTCCACGGGCTATTGGTTCTGGCAATAATTCTCGGCTTCTTTGCCTTCCCCTACGATCCCGGAGTTCTAGCAATAGGGGGCTGCATCGCAACAGTTGTTGCTCTAAGTTGGCTGGCCAAGAAAGTTCCCAATATTTCTCCGACCCAGCGAAATCTCAAAGTCTCCTGGAGGATCCTCGTGCCCCTCGGATTCTCGGTCCCGACAATATTCTTCTTCCTCTTCACCAGCGCACTAATTCCGATCGCCGCTGGAACAATGATTGTAGGAGCAATCCTGGTCCTCGGCTATGAGAGACTACTGTCCAGATGGGCGAGGAGAGGATTCAGCGACCTGCAGAAACTCGGCCTGATGACAGGCGCACTGGGCTTCTTCGCGGCCTTCCTCGACTTCATCCTCGAATCGTTCGGGCGACTTGGGACAAGCGCCCTAGGGGTCGCCTTCATCCTCTACCTTCTTTGGATAAGGAAGAAGATCATCCTGCAATTCCCGCGGAGCAAATCCTCCGCTCAACTTGGGTCCCGAATGCCCGAACCGACAGACCCCGGCGTAAGATAGCAGGATACGAGAAACCCCGGAGCGATCCACAGTCCTCTTTCTGCAACTTTTCCTTTTCCGCTAACTATTGTTTTTCACTAACTAATCTGTGACCCCCGGGGGTGGTCGATTTTCGCGCGTCCCGCCCTTCATGAAACGCCAGCATAATCCCGAGGCTCTGATATTGTCAACGGCTATCTGGCTTCAAAACCGGAAAAAATCCCCAAATTTCGCAAGAATCGCCGAAATTCGGCGAGAACGGAATATCTTATATATACTGTCAGAGCCTCGCTGAGACTGATCTGATATGGGCGATAAACCAACCGCAGCAATGGTTCTGTCACTGATAGGCGGATTATTCGTTATCTTCGGGGGAGCCACTCTTGCCTTCGCTGGATCGTTGATCGGTTCATTCAACGTTACGGGTGCAGCTTCCGCCAGCAGTACAGTGTTGGCACTGGGAATCGTCGGCGTAATCATGGGAATTATCATGGTTGTTGGAGGATTCATGCTATACTCCAAACCAACCAACGCTAAAATGTGGGGCGTTATCGTTTTGATACTCTCTATAATCAGCTGGGTTACCGCACTCGGAGGCTTCTTCATCGGCTTCCTTCTCGGACTAATCGGTGGCATTCTCGCACTAACCTTCAAGCCAACAATGGCTCCGGGCGCAATGCCTCCACCGATGATGAGCTCTTCAATGCCGATGGGCTCAGGATCCATGGGATCGATGGGTACGAACTGTAAGAATTGCGGTGCCAGCATTCCCGCCGGAGCCACACGCTGCCCTAGTTGCGGAGCGAGTATCTAACAACCATGCAGCCGAAACCACCGCGACCAACCGGCGTAACAATTCTCGCCGTGCTAGCAATTCTAGGAGCAATAGCGCTTCTGTTTAGCGGAGCAGTGCTCATCGGACTAGGACTCCTACTTGGCACACTAACCGCTTCTATTGACATTACAAACGCTATAACAAACGCTGGCTATCCCGGACTTGCCTCGCTCGGCGTAGGAACCATATCGGCATTAATAATCGCCCTCGGCGCAGCAATCTTGATTCTCGGAATCCTCTATCTAGCCGTCGGAATTGGGTTCTTCGGTGGAAAACGATGGGCATGGAACCTAGGAATCATAGTAAGCGTCATCGGAATAGTTCTCAACGTAATTCAGATGATCGGTGGCAACTACAGCGGCGTCGTTTCGCTGATAATCTCGCTGCTAATAATCTACTATCTAATGAGACCACACGTCAAGGTCTTCTTTGGCAAGGAAACCCCGATGGTGTCACGCTCTACTGTGCCGGGAACGGGTTCCGCGACACCTTAGTCGAGCCGACATCTCAAGCAATCAGAATCAGGCTTTCTCTACCCTCTGCTCACCCATTCCGACCTAGCTCACTGTTCGAGAAGGAGGTTGGTAACAGTCCGCTTAACACCTTCCGGTGAGACTCGATTTTCCCATGATGCAGAAGCCTTCGCGGCCAATCGGCATTACATTCCTCGCGATAGTTCAGATCCTAATCGGTGTCCTTGGACTTCTAGTCAGCCTCGCTATCATCGGATTGGCTGCCATATTCTCCACTCTTCCCACAGTTGGAACCCTGATCGGCACCGTCGGGATCGTTATCGGTGGAGTCTTTCTCTTCTTCAGTCTCATATGGCTGGCGACCGGGGTCGGCTTTCTCCATGGAAAGGGTTGGGCGTGGACCCTCGGAATGATCTTCACGGTGCTCTCCCTCCTTGGCGCAGCCTACGTCGCGTTTACCGGGCTGTACCAAGCAGGTTATGCGTTAGTCTTCTGGATTATCATGATCATCTATCTCACGAGA
>VBAY01000045.1 GCA_005883085.1 Candidatus Bathyarchaeota archaeon | reverse complement strand
GATCAAGTGATCATGGTCCTCCCATCGATCGACAACCCCATAGCCTACGATCTCGTTGTTGAGGGTGAGCACGAGAAAGGTTTCCGGATTGTCTCGCGCGAGTTCAGACAGAAAGTAAGATGGATACGGATCGTTGAAGCTTGCCTGCTCGAGCATTGAGACCCGTTCAATGTCGTCCTGGTTTACTGCTCGGATGTTAACCTCCTCGGTTGTTTGCAACTGATCCTTATCCCTTTGAAGATCTTGCGGCCGCGACCAGAGCGGATGCTACGTTCTCCCTGCCCATGGCGAGGATGTATGGTCCCAGTCTGGGTCCAGAATCGGCTCCAATCAGTATCCGGTATAGTGTCTTGAAAAATGGGCCTGGTTCAAGGCCGTGCTTTTTCGCTATTGTGAATACGGCGTTTTGCAGATAGACCTCGTCGGTGCTCGCGTTGATTATTCCGGCGAATTCGAGTACTGCGTCTCTCTCTTTTCCTTCGATTTGTATCTCTCTGGTTGCGATGGTCTCAATGTCTCGTGCCCAATTTGACGCCCTTTCCAGTCTCGCTAAGAAGTCAGAGTCTGAAGGGTTCACTTTGTAGCCGTAGCTTGCGAGCTTTTCTCGAACGAATTCGGTCTCTTTGCCCTTGGGAGCAACTTTGACAAGGTAAACCAACAGATTGGGCGGAACATGAACCGAAGGTGCTGATGGCGGCTTCATGTTCCAACAGTATTCGTAAAGTCCTCTGAGCTTCGCGAGTTCCTTTGGGTCTCTCACCTGTTTGCGGCCGAAGTAGACGTCCTCCAGCTCATCCAGTTCGGCGACGTACATGGGTATGTCCTTAACCCAGATCGCTCTAGAACCAATGCTCCTCTTGAACATGAGGAGAAGCAGTGTTTGCGGAGCACCATACTTCAGCCATAGTTGCGGAGCTATGACGTTTCCGACCGATTTGGAGATCTTGGAGCCTGTCTTGTCGATGAAATGCTCGTATCTCGTGTGGAAGGGAGGAGGCTCACTCAAGACCTCTTCCATAATTCGGTCGTTTGCTCTTACTGATTCAATGAGGTCCTTTCCGTATCCTTCGTAGTTGATCTTGAGGGCGGACCATCTGGCGGCGAATTCGACTTTCCACGCGAGCTTTCCTTCTCCCTTCCTGACATCAACTTCGCCGCGGTGACCGCAACCTTTGAGCAGTCCTCCTCTAAGTTGCATACCTTCGCAGACATATGTCACAACGTGTCGCTCAGGAATGTATTCGAGCGCTTTGGTCGTGTATATTCGGCCACAATTCTTGCAAACAGGGAAATAGGGTAGAGTTTCTGTGTATTTCTCCTGGCCGAGAGTTTCTTTGATAATCAGACCCACCTTTGTGGAGTTGCGAAGAATTTTGTCAATTTGTTCATTGAACAAACCCTCTCTGTAGGCCCTAGTCCCAGATACTGTGCGATATTCTATACCCGTCTTGTCAAGAGCATCGAGAAGAAGTGAACTCATGTGTTGCCCATAACTTTCGTGACAATCGAATGGATCTGGGATGCTGGAAACCGGGAACCCGAGGTACTTTGACAGCGTCTTCGGGAACCCCGCGGGGACCCTTCTCAACCCATCCATATCATCCGAAAATGCGATGAGTTCCGTCGGGACACCTATGTTGTCGAGCGCCATCTTGACCCCGTGAGCTCTTGCAGCATCCCCAAAGCTCCCGATGTGAGGGATACCAGAAGCTCCAAGGCCGCTCTCTACTCGCAAGGACTTTCCTGATCGTCCGAGTCTCTTCTCCCGCTCGACGATATCCGCGGCGATCTTGTCGAGCCAGGTCCCTCTTCCGATGATCTGCGGAGGTTCGAGGGTCAAGGGCTGGCTAGTTACTATATCATGAGTGGTTCATAAAGAATGACGGGACTTCTTGAATCGATGACCACTCGAGCGCCATCTGAAAATCTCTTGGCACGAACATATTAATGGCAACCACCCGATTTTGTCGATCGGTGTCGGGGCGTGAATTATCTAAGACTCGGTTCTGCAGGGCTCAAACTAAGCGAACTATCACTCGGGTCCTGGGTAACCTACGGTGGACAGGTCGGCGAAGAAGTCGCAGTCAAGTGCATGTCCATCGCGTATGATATGGGTGTCAATTTCTTCGACAGCGCGGAGGCCTACGCTGACGGGAAGGCCGAGATTGTCATGGGGAACATTTTCAAGAAGCTCGGGTGGTCTCGGGAGGGTATAGTTGTCTCGAGCAAGGTATTCTGGGGAGGCGACGGGCCAAACGACAAGGGCTTGTCTCGCAAACACATCTTCGAGGCTTGCCGCAAGTCCCTCAAACGCTTGCAGTTGGATTATCTCGACCTCCTCTTCTGTCATCGCCCGGACCCGAACACACCTATCGAAGAAACTGTTCGTGCTATGGACGATCTGGTTCATCAGGGGAAGATACTGTACTGGGGCACATCTGAATGGAGTGCTGCCGACATCATGCGGGCGCACGCGCTTGCTCGAGAATATGATCTGACTCCTCCTCAAATGGAACAACCCCAGTACAATATGCTCCACCGCGAGCGTGTGGAGGAAGAGTATCTGCCCTTGTATCGGGAAATCGGCTTGGGAACGACGATATGGAGTCCACTTGCTTCTGGGCTCCTGAGCGGGAAGTACGCCAAAGGCATTCCCCTTGGTTCCCGGGCGACGTTATCGGGGTACGAGTGGCTCCGAAAAAATGTCATCACGCCACAAAACGTCGAAAAGGCCAAACAGCTTGAACCAGTTGCCCGAGACCTCGGGTGTACTTTAGCCCAGTTGGCGCTTGCTTGGTGCCTGAAGAATCCAAATGTGAGCACCGTCATTACCGGCGCGAGCCGGCCGGAGCAAGTCAGTGAAAACATGAAGGCACTCGAAGTCGCACCAAAACTCGACTCAGATGTTCTACAACAAGTTGAAGCTGTTCTGGGGAACAGACCTCAACGAGGCCAAGAATAGTGGAGAAGAGTAACTCCTACGTGGAAACAATATTATGTCCATTAGAAATCTGATTGTAAAAACCGTTTCGAAAAATTCTGGGCAACAGCTAAGCATAGTACCAAGTCTGCCACATTGAAGACAAACTCAAGGGGAGTTCTTCCAAACCAGTCTGTTTTTCCTATAGGGCTGGTTCATCGATCTAAAGAAGCATACCAAGCTTGCTGTCTTCATCTCCCTGTGACCTTGCCGAATGAGCCTGGCTTATTTCTGACTCTTCCACATCTCTCTTACGATTGAATTGGCGAGATAATCGTCAATCTCCGAGTGTTCTGGACGGACCCCCCGCTTGCAGTTCTCGCAGATGATATCTCTCGCATCGTTGGAGTACTCGCAATTGTCACATTTCCAGAAGCTTGCGTTGTTGCGGGTCATTGGCCCGTGTAACCCCCCTGACACTGTTCAAGGTTCTTTCCCAAATTCGATTGCCTTTCCAGATGATTGAGAAAAACAACGATAATAGCGTAGTTCAACCCAGTGGCGGGGAAGGTGGGTACACCGTTGAACCCACGTCGCGAGTCGTTGACGTAACTTAGTTCTCAGGACTTCGGTTCAATTCGACTATTGTCTCGGCTCACCCATTGCTGCTAGGAAGACCCAGTGAAGCCTTCGAGCATCCTCCTAGTTGTCATTGTGGCAGGAGGGGTCTTAGGAGGATTACTCATGTGGGAGACTGTTGGTCCGTCGCCTCTATGCGGGGGATGCTATCACTACAATGCACCTGGGTGCCTTGTTACCCCTTGCCCAGGACGAGAATCAATGAACATCGAGACCTCACAAGTCAACTCGCCGACGAATCTGACTTTGAGCGTCAGGAACGTGGGTTCGGTGGGCATAACGCTCACCTCGTACGTCGTCAAAGACTCGCTTGGCAATCAATACGCAAACATGAACTGGACAACACCCTTCATTAACCCCAACCAACTCGCGACAATCAACATAATCATAGATGGAAGCGCGTTCACGTTCCAATCCAGAAACACCTACAACATAGCTCTGACAACCACGCGGAACAACATATACACATTTACAGTAACCGCATGACAAGATGAGCGTTTGATCTCCTCATAGGGACCTAGCCCATTTTCACTATCCTCAGCCACCTTTCTTTGCCTTTGGCATTTTCTACTGGTTGAATGGCGTTGGCTAAGCTCGTTGAGGTTAACTGTTCCTAGATGTGTTTGTAGCGGGACCGGTGGGATTTGAACCCACGACCTTCGGGTCTCTCCACCTTGTGGGTGCCGGAGCCCGATGTCCTATCCTGGTTGTCCTCGCGGGGATTTATTGCGGTTGCCCGTGATCTAGACTACGGTCCCGTGTCTCGGTCTCCTGGGCGGGAACGATAAAAAACTAGCAATTGAACCTGAGAATGTCAGGTCTCATGAGAAATTAGCTTGATGGTTGCCTAGAAGAGATCTAGGCTTTCGAGATCAGAATTTCGGCAATCTTGCTGAAAGCGCTGAGCGAGTCTGTTTCTACAGTTGTGAACTTCTGTCCTGAGAGGCTTTGCGCGCCTCTTCCGTAGGCGATGATAGTTATTCTGCCGCCGGTGTCTTCGATGAGAGTGTTCGCGTTCACGAGTTTTCTCGCGGCCGTTTCCGTTATCAGCGGTACCGCCAGGATGTCGGGTTTGTGCTGTTTTACCTTGCCGGCTACCTGTTCTGGTGAGAGATCTGTCCCGCCATCGATGGCTGTGAATCCTCCGATCTCGAGCATTGTTAGGAGGAGGGTTCTATCAAAGCTGTGAGGATCCTCAATTAGGGAGGAGACCATGACGCGTCCCTTGATCTTCCTATGGTCGATCTTGATCCTGGGCCTAACAGCGGCGAGGGATTTTTCGGCCGCATTCTCACACTTTTCTACTTCCGCCACGGAGTATCGTTCCATCTCGTGCAGATCGGAGACAATGTTCATTGCATCTGAGATCGTGTCGACCACGTCGTTTGCGCTTCCGCTCTTGGTGACTATCTCGACAGCAACTCGGGCAGCATTTTCATGATCACCCTTCAAGATCAGGTCGGTGAGTTGCTTCGATCCATCGTCTGGGATCTGTGCCTGTTCTTCAGTAGTCATAGAAGCCCTTCTTGGTTTTTCTTCCTAGTTTTCCTTCCTTGACCATTTGTTCGAGTAGGGGTGTTGGTGTAAAGGTTTGGCCGAATTCTGCTTCGAGAACCTTCAACGTAGATAGGACAACATCTATTCCGATAAAGTCCGCGAGCTGCAGAGGACCCATAGGATGGTTTGTTCCGAGAAGGAATGCTTTGTCGATGTCATCGCGTGTGGCGACGTTCTCTTCCAGAAGCTTGACGCTTTCGTTGATGAACGGCATCAGGGCTCTGTTGACTATGAAGCCTGTCTTGTCGGCGGATTGGACAACGGTCTTTCCGAGGGTTTCTACGAAAGATGTCGCGGCTTTGACAGCATCTGGGGACGTTCGTTCTCCTTTGATAAGCTCCACTAGCTTCATTGTTGGGACGGGGTTGAAAAAGTGCAGTCCAAGGACCTTTTCGGGTCGTCTTGTCGCCGAAGCAATCTTGCTGATGCTTATTGAAGAGGTGTTCGAAGCTAGTATCGTGTTCTTGGGGCAGACCTTGTCCAGGGTGGCGAAGACTTGTTCTTTTATCTGAGGATCTTCGAATACTGCTTCCACCACTAGATCAGCGTTGTGGCAGGCTTTTGTGAAGTCGATGCTTCCTTTG